>NZ_JBWKEZ010000006.1:228051-252634 GCF_056434525.1 Streptomyces sp. NPDC044002 | reverse complement strand
CTTCCTTTGTACTCACCCTCTCGGGCTTTCCTCCGGGCTTTCGTTCTTGCGATTCAGACTCTATCAGAGTCTTTCTCGCTTGCTTTCCAGGTCCTTCGCTTTCGCGCTTTCCCTTTCCGGCGGTTCCGACTCTATCAGATCCTTTCGGGCCTGACCCCCAGTCAGCGGGGCTTGTCTTCCGGGCTGTTGGGCCCTTCCGACACCTGAACTCTAGCGGATTTCCCCGGCAACCGATAATCGGGCCTTCGGAAATGAATTCGGGCATGCCGAATTCGTTCCCCGTGGGAGTCCGTGCTGAGTAGGTTGCCGCTACGAGGCGGCGGGATTCGTTGACTCCGGAACCTTCCGGCTCCGGGGCAACTCGGAGAACCTTACGGATCGGCGATGGGCGTGTCAACCCGGGAGGTCAGGGGCCGTCAGGCCCTGGACTGGAGCTCCTCGACGCGGTCCAGGAGGCGGGTGAGCATGTCTCCCAGGACGCCGCGCTCCGCCGTGGAGAGGTCCTGGAGGAGGTCCTCCTCGAAGACCGTGGCCGCGCGCATCGCGTCCAGCCACTTGCTGCGGCCCTCGTCCGTCAGCTCCACGATCACGCGGACCCGGTTCGACTCGTCCCGTTCGCGGGTGACCAGCCCCTCAGCCGTCATGCGGTCGATCCGGTGGGTCATCGCGGCCGGCGTCAGGCCCAGCTGCTTCGCCAGCTCGCTCGGGCCCATCCGGTAGGGCGCCCCGGAGATGACGAGGGCCTTGAGGACCTCCCACTCCGCGTTGCTGATGCCCAGGGCCGCGGTCTGGCGGCCGTACGCGACGTTCATGCGGCGGTTCAGCCGGCTCAGGGCCGAGACCACCTTCTCGACCTGGGGGTCGAGGTCCTGGAACTCGCGCTGGTAGACGGCGATCTGCTCATCGAGGCTCGGCTCTTGGACGGGCGCCGCGCCGTCGGGGGTGTCAGCCATGCCCCGAAGTATCGCATGAACCCGTTGGCATCTAACTCCTTCGATGTGTAGAGTTAAGCATCGAAGTTTAGGTATGAAGTTCTGAAGTCTTCAGTCTTCGGCTCTCAAGGCAGGTGAGAAGTGACCAAGGTGATGGGCGCTGCGATGCGGCGGATCCAGGCCGGCAACGCGCTGACCGCGTTCGGCATCGGTTTCACGGTTCCGTTCCTCTACATCTATGTGGCGCAGGTGCGAGGTCTGGGTTCCATGGCGGCCACGAGCGCGTTCGTGGCCTTCGCCCTGGGTGCTCTCGTCGCGCTGCCCTTCACCGGCCGGGTCATCGACCGGCGTGGTCCGGTCCCCGTGGTCATGGGTGCGGCCGTCGCCGCCTCGGTGGGTGCGCTCTCGCTCGGGCTCTCCACCGGCATCGTGCCGATCCTGCTGTCCGCTCTGGCGCTGGGCGCCGGGCAGGCCGTGATGCAGCCGGCGCTGGCCACGATGATCGTGTGGTGCTCGACGCCGTCGACCCGTACGCGTGCCTTCGCGCTGCAGTTCTTCATGCAGAACCTGGGTCTGGGCATCGGCGGGCTCGTCGGCGGGCAGATCGTCGACGAGAGCCGTCCGGGCAGCTTCACCCTGCTGTTCGGCATCGAGGCCGTGATGTTCCTGGTGCTGGCGGTGGTGATCGCCACTGTGCGGATGCCGCACGTGCAGAACATCAGCGACGCGATGGCCAAGGACGCGGCGCCGGCGGGCGGTGGCTGGAAGCGGCTGCTGCGCCACAAGGCGATGGTGCAGCTGTGCGTGCTGGGCTTCGTGCTGTTCTTCGCCTGCTACGGGCAGTTCGAGTCGGGTCTGGCGGCCTTCGGTACCGAGGCCGCGGGGATCTCCCCCTCGACCCTCGGGTTCGCGCTCGCCGCCAACACGGGTGCGATCGTCGTGGCGCAGTTCGTGGTGCTGAGGCTGGTCGAGAAGCGCCGCCGGTCGCGGGTGATCGCGCTGGTCGGGCTGATCTGGACGGTGGCGTGGCTGATCGCCGGGTTCTCGGGGCTGGGGCACGGCAGCGCGATGATGGCGGCCGCCGCGTTCATCACCACGTACGCGCTCTTCGGCATCGGTGAGGCGATGCTGTCGCCGACGCTGGCGCCGCTGGTGGCCGATCTGGCTCCCGAGGGCTCGGTCGGGCAGTACAACTCTGCCTTCGCCCTGGTCAAGCAGATGGCGCTGGCGCTCGGGCCGCTGGGTGTGCCGCTGGGGGCGGGGATTCCGATGCTCTACATCGGGGTGTTCGTGCTGGTGTCGCTGGGGATCTCGGTGCTGGCGCTGCGGCTGGGCAGGCGGCTGAGCCCGGTGCAGGACAACCCGTCGGTGGTGAGCCGGGTCGTGGCGCAGGGGCCGGCGGTCGCCTCGGAGCGGGCGGAGCGGGTGTCCGCGTAAGAGGGGTGCGGTGAGAACGGTGGGGAGAGCCTCCGGTCCTTCGGGACGGGGGCTCTCCCCTTTTGGTGGTTGCGTTTGGTGGTCGCGCTACTTGTCGGGGAGGGCGAACTCGCACCAGACGGCCTTGCCGCCGCCGGGGGTGCGGCGGGAGCCCCAGGCGGAGGCGATGGTGGCGATGATCGAGATGCCGCGGCCGGTCTCGTCGGCCGGTTCGGCACGGCGGCGGCGCGGGAGGTGGTCGTCCCCGTCGGTGACCTCGACGATCAGGCGGCGGTCGGTGCGGCGCAGGCGCAGCCGCATGGGCGGGGTGCCGTGCTGGAGGGAGTTCGCGACGAGCTCGCTCGCGGCCAGGACTCCGAGGTCGCAGAGCTCGACGGGGAAGCGCCAGGAGCTGAGGACGCCCTGGGCGAAGGCGCGGGCGCGGGGGGCGGCCTCGACGCCGCCGAGGAGTTCGAGGGCGGCGTTGTGGAAGAGCTCGGCGTCCACGCCGGTGCGGGCGGGCTGCTGGAGGACCATCACGGCGACGTCGTCGTCGTGGTCGGCGTCCACGCCGAGGGCGCGCATCAGGCGGTCGCAGATGATCGCGGGGGTGCCCTGGGCGCCGGCGAGGGCGCGTTCCAGGGCGGCGACGCCTTCGTCGATGTCCTCGCCGCGGCGTTCTACCAGGCCGTCCGTGTAGAGGACGGCGGTGGAGCCGGGGCCGAGGGCGATGGTGCCGGAGCTGTGGAGCCAGCCGCCGGTGCCGAGCGGGGGGCCGGTGGGGTCGGCGGCGCGGCGCACGGTGCCGTCCTCGTCGCGGACGAGGATGGGGAGGTGGCCGGCGGAGGCGTAGGCCAGCAGTCCTTCGTTGGGGTCGTGGACGGCGTAGACGCAGGTGGCGATCTGGCTGGCGTCGATCTCGGCGGCGAGGCCGTCGAGGAGCTGGAGGACCTCGTGCGGGGGGAGGTCCAGGCGGGCGTAGGCGCGGACGGCGGTGCGGAGCTGGCCCATGACGGCGGCGGCGCGGACTCCGCGGCCCATGACGTCGCCGATGACGAGGGCGGTGCGGCCGGCGCCGAGGGTGATGACGTCGTACCAGTCGCCGCCGACGGCCGCTTCGGTGCCGCCGGGCTGGTAGGTGGCGGCGACGCGGAGGTCGTCGGGCTGTTCGAGTTCCTGGGGCAGGAGGGAGCGTTGGAGGGTGACGGCGGCTTCGCGCTGGCGGCGTTCGCTGGCGCGGAGGCGGTCGACGGCTTCGGCGTGGTCGGTGACGTCGGCGAGGTGGACGAGGATGCCGGTGTGCTCGGGGTCCGGCTCGCCGTCGGCGCCGGCCTTGGGGAACTCGACGGGGGTGCAGGTGACGGTGTACGAGCTGCCGCCGCCGGGCGCGGTGCGGTTCTTGGCGGTGCGGGGTTTGCCGCTGCGCTGGACTTGGTCGAGGAGTTCGAGGAGGCCGAGCTCGCCGAGTTCGGGGAGGGCTTCGCGGGCGGGGGCGCCCGTGGTGCGGGGGCCGAAGCCGGCGGTGTAGGCGTCGTTGACGTAGGCGACGCGGTGCTCGGGGCCGTGGACGAGGGCGACGAGGGCCGGGAGCAGGCCGAGGACTTCCCTTACGGGGAGCTCGTCGAGGGCGGGCGCGGCGGGGAGCGGTGCCGTGCCTGTGCCGCGGACGGTGGCGTCGGCGGGGCTGCCGTCGGTGGGCGCGGCGGGGTGGGCGGCGGCGCCGCGGGCTGCCGGGACGGAGCCCTCACCGCGTTTGGCCTGGGCCGCGGCGTGCTCGTTCCGGGCGGCGGCGCGGCGCGTGCCGGGGAAGCGGGCGCTCCAGCGCGTGAAGTTCACTGCGTTCAAGCCTCGTGGTGTCGCAAGTGGTCGCGGTGTGTCCTCCCGGTGGTGCCGGGAGGTGCCCCTGGGGTCGGGCGCTGGACGGTGTCGCTCGGGGGTGTCGCTGGACGGTGTCGCTCGGGGGATGTCGCTCTTGGTTGTCACTGTGTGCAGGCGTGAGCCCACCTATGGTCACACGTCCAGTGTGGCCGACGGCACTGACAACGTCAGCCCTGCTTGTCCTGCGGGGGGTCGGGAGTGGGCCTGGGCGGGTGGTGGCGGTGGCCGCCGCCGGCGGCGAGTTCGAATTCTGCCCTGGGGTGTTCGAGGGATCCGAGGGAGACGATCTCGCGCTTGAAGAGGCCCGCGAGGGTCCATTCGGCGAGGACGCGCATTTTGCGGTTGAAGGTGGGGACGCGGCTGAGGTGGTAGGCGCGGTGCATGAACCAGGCGGGGTAGCCCTTGAGCTTGCGGCCGTAGAGCAGGGCGACGCCCTTGTGGAGGCCGAGGGAGGCGACGGAGCCGGCGTACTTGTGGGCGTACTCGGTGAGGAGTTCCCCGCGCAGGGCGGCGACGAGGTTGTCGGAGAGCTGCTTGGCCTGGCGGACGGCGTGCTGGGCGTTGGGGGCGCAGACGGTGCCCGGTTCGGCGGCGGTGATGTCGGGGACGGCGGCGGCGTCGCCGGCGGCCCAGGCGTGTTCGACTCCTTCGACGGTGAGGAAGGAGGTGCAGCTGAGGCGTCCGCGTTCGTTCTTGGGGAGGTCGCTGGCCGCGAGGACGGGGTGGGGTTTGACGCCTGCGGTCCAGACGATGGTGCGGGTGGGGAAGCGGGAGCCGTCGCTGAGGACGGCGACGCGGTTCTCGCAGGATTCGAGGCGGGTCTCGAGGCGGACGTCGATATTGCGGCTGCGCAGTTCACGGACGGTGTAGACGCCCATTTCGGGGCCGACCTCGGGGAGGATCCGGTCGCTGGCCTCGACGAGGACCCATTTCATGTCCTCGGGCTTGACGTTGTGGTAGTAGCGGGCCGCGTATCGGGCCATGTCCTCCAGTTCGCCGAGTGCCTCCACGCCGGCGAAACCGCCGCCGACGAAGACGAAGGTGAGGGCGGCGTCGCGGATTGCGGGGTCGCGGGTGGAGGAGGCGATGTCCATCTGTTCGATGACGTGGTTGCGCAGGCCGATGGCCTCTTCCACGGTCTTGAATCCGATGCCGTAGTCGGCGAGTCCGGGGACGGGGAGGGTGCGGGAGACGGAGCCGGGGGCGAGGACGAGTTCGTCGTATTCGATCTCGATGCCGCCGGAGCCCTCCTCGGCGGTGGCGAGGGTGGTGACGGTCGCGGTGCGCTTGGCGTGGTCGATGCTCCGGGCCTCGCCGATGACGATGCGGCAGCGGTCCAGGACGCGGCGCAGGGGGATCACGACGTGCCGGGGTGAGATCGCGCCGGCGGCGGCTTCCGGGAGGAAGGGCTGGTACGTCATGTAGGGCTCGGGGGTCACCACGGTGATCTCGGCTTCGCCGGATCTCAGCTTCCGCTGGAGACCCAGGGCCGTGTACATGCCGACGTAGCCGCCGCCGACGACGAGGATGCGCGTCCGGGGCGGGGTACCGGGGTCGTCGCCCCGGGAGTTAGCAGCCTTCACCATCCCATGACGCATCGTGGCCGGGAGTTTGTCCACAGGCCCGGCAAATTGTGTGACCGGTGGGGGTGGCGGGACCGGCCCGTCAGGAGATCCGGATCACGTTAAAAGTGCGCAGGTCAGGACTCCGGAGGGGGTGATTCCGGGGAGTTGCGGCGGAAAAGTGGCGGTGAATGCTCCGATCGGGCGGTGCTCGGTCGGCGGCTGCCTCTTCTGAATTGACTCTGGCTCAACTATGTTCGTATCTCGTCGAGGATGTAGGACCAGGGCCCTCATGACCGTGGCCCCCCTCGACACGAAGGCGGGGAGTGTCTCCGGGGGGAGACAAGTGATTACCGGGGGATACATATGAACATTTCCGATTTCCATGGCTCTGTCACCGCTCTGTCCGCGGAGACCGGCGGACGCGTGATGGCGGGCTCGACCACCCACGGCGTGGGCCGTTCCACGCCGCTGCGCGTCGACGCCCAGCGCAACCTGGAGCACGTCCTGCGGGCGGCCCGGGAGGTCTTCGGCGAGCTGGGCTACGGGGCTCCGATGGAGGACGTGGCACGGCGCGCGCGGGTCGGCGTCGGGACCGTCTACCGGCGGTTCCCCAGCAAGGACGTGCTGGTCCGGCGGATAGCCGAGGAGGAGACCGCCCGGCTGACCGAGCAGGCCAAGTCCGCCCTGGGCCAGGAGGAGGAGCCGTGGCAGGCGCTGTCGCGCTTCCTGCGCACCTCCGTGGCCTCCGGCGCGGGCCGGCTGCTGCCGCCGCAGGTGCTGCGGGTCGGCGCGGCCGCCGAGGACGAGGCGGACGAGGCCGCGGCCCGGGTGCCGCAGCAGCGCCAGGCCGCCGCGGGCGGTCCGGCGGAGCTGCGCGTGGTGGGAGCGCGGACCACGCTCGATGACGAGCCCTCGGAGGACGCCGGAGCGGGCGCCCTGCTGGAGGTCGTCGGCCGGCTGGTGGACCGGGCCCGGGAGGCCGGTGAGCTGCGGACCGATGTCACGGTGGCCGATGTGCTGCTGGTGATAGCGACCGCCGCGCCCGCGCTGCCGGACCCGGCGCAGCAGGCCGCGGCTTCGGCCCGGCTGCTGGAGATCCTGCTCGAAGGACTGCGTTCCCGGTCGGCGTGAGCCGTCGCCCCGGCCCTGCCGGGGCGTGGAGCCGTGGCACCGGGCCGAGCCGTAGGCGGGCCGGCCCCCGCAGGGGTGGGGGCCGGTTCGTCAACGGGGGCCCTCGAACGGCAGGTCGCTCGAAGGGGTGAGGAGCGGTCCGGCGATTCGCCGGATTGTCCCCGGATGGGTGGATGCCGCCGAGAGGGCCCCGGGGTGCCATCGCCGTGTGACAGGCTGGATCGGTGTACCGGTTCGAGTGTGTCGTGCGGAGGCTTCCGCGATGAGCGTTGACGGGCGGGACGAGTCCCTCGGTGGCGTCGGTGGCACCGGCGCCGAGGTCGGGGCGGGCAGCCTGCCCGCCCGCCAGGTCCCGGCCCAGCGCGAACGTGGCGGCAGGCACGCCGCATCCGGCACACCGGGTACCGAACTCCCTCCTTCCGACGGCGACTTGATCGCCCGGATGCGGGGCGGTGACGACGGGGCGTACGAGGAGCTGTTCCGTCGGCACGCCGACGCGGTACGGCGCTACGCGCGGACCTGCTGCCGGGACGGGCACACCGCCGACGACCTGACCGCCGAGGTGTTCGCGCGGACGCTGCAGGCGGTGCGGGGCGGGGCCGGGCCGGACCAGTCGGTGCGGGCCTATCTCCTGACCACCGTGCGGCGGGTCGCCGCGGCCTGGGCGAAGACCACCCGGCGGGAACATCTGGTCGAGGACTTCGCGGTGTTCGCGGAGCAGGCGGCCGCGGGCGCGGAGAGCGCCGGCGGGCTGTCCGGCGACGACACCCTCGAACTGGGCGCCGATGTCCGGGCGATGCGCGAAGCCGAGCGGTCGCTGGCGATGCAGGCCTTCCGGAGCCTGCCCGAGCGGTGGCAGGCCGTGCTGTGGCACACCACCGTCGAGGAGGCCTCGCCGAGCGCGATCGCCCCGCTGTTCGGGCTGAGCGCCAACGCGACGGCGGTGCTGGCCAGCCGGGCCCGGGAGGGCCTCAAGCAGGCCTACCTCCAGGCCCATGTGAGTTCCGCTCTCAGCTCGGGCGGCGACTGCGCGCGGTACGCGGACCGGCTGGGCGCATACGCCCGGGGCGGGCTGCGGATGCGGGCGGAGCGGGGGCTGCGCAAGCACCTGGAGGAGTGCGCCAAGTGCCGGCTGGCCGCCGGGGAGCTGAAGGACGTCAACGCGGGCATTCCCGCGCTGCTGCCGGTCGCGGTCATCGGGTGGTTCGCCGCCGGGTACGCCGCGAAGGCGGCCGGGGTGGTGGCCGGCGGGGCCGTCGCCGCCGGGGGTGCGGGCGCTGCCGCCGCGGCGGCGGGAGGGTCGTCGGCCGGGGCCGGGGCCGCCGGTGCGGGGGCTGCCGGTGGGGCCGGTGCCGGGGCCGGTGGGGCCGGGGGGGCCGGGGGGGCCGTGGTTTCGGAGGGGCTGGGGTTGCCGGCCAAGGCCGCCATCGCCGCCGGGATAGCGGTCGCCGCCGCTGCCGGGGTGGTGTTCGCGCTGACCGGGGACGAGCCCGAGCCGCAGGCCGGGCCCGCGCCCGGGGTGGTGGCGCCGGTGGCGCCCGAGGTGCCCGCGCCGTCCGCGTCCGCCGCGCCGGAGTCGGTGCCGCCGGGGGCTCCGGCGCCGGCGGCGCGGGGGTCGGTGCCGCCCCGGCGCAGCGCGGTGCCGTCGGCTCCCGCGTCCTCGGCGCCGGCTGCGACGGCCGCGCCGCCGTCCGCTCCGGTGAGCCCGCGGCCGAAGCCCTCCCCGACTCCGTCGCCGTCGCCCACGCGGGCCCGGCCGACGACACCGCCGCCGGTGCCCGTGCCGCAGCCGCCGCAGGGGTTCCCGCTCGCCGGGCTCGGGCACTCCGCGGTCGGGCCCCACACCGGTCCCGAGCTGGAGACCTGGCGCAGCAGCTGGGTGTGGCAGCGGTGGGGGCTGATGGTGGGCGGGCAGCGGTTCGGGCAGGGGATCACCGTGCACTCCCGCTCCACGGTGGAGATCACCCTCAACCGGCAGTGCACGGGCTTCTCTGCGCGGGCCGGGGTGGACGGGCTGTCGATGCTGACCGACGGGACGGTGCGGTTCTCCGTCTACGGCGACGGGCAGCGGCTGTGGCGTTCGGGCGCCCTCGGGTACGACGACGCCCCGGTGCCGGTGCAGGTGCCGCTGGCCGGGCGTTCGACGCTGCGGCTGGTGGTGGAGCAGGCCGGGCAGGGGCACCTGCCGACCCTGGCCAGCTGGGCCGACGCGGTGATCAGCTGCCGCTGAGGCCGAGCAGGGAGACGACCTCCGTCGGGGTCAGGGGCCGGCCCTCGGCCTCCGCCCTGGCCTGGCCGGCCGCCCCGAGGGCGGCGAGGGTGCGTTCCGGGAGCCCCTCCAGGGCGGCCTCCTCCGGGACCGAGCGCGGCTGGCCCGCGCGCCAGGCGGAGGCCGCCGCGAGGACTCGTACGCTCTCCTCGGGACGGCCGGTGTCGGCGAGGAACAGTGACGCCGTCTCGGCGATGCCGGCCAGGACGCGTTCCGCGCAGTGTGCGGCCACCGCTTCGGCGAGGGCCGGGCGGATCCCGGCCAGGCCCGCCTCCGGGCCGCTCTCGCGGGCGTCGAGGACGGCCTCGACCAGGGCCACCCCCGCGACGAACTGGGCGGGCACGGTGACGCGTCCGGCCGCGGTGCGGGCGGCGTCGCACTCGGCGCGGGCCCGGACGAGGTCCCCGCGCCGCAGGGCGAGCATCGCGGACAGGAACCGGGCGAAGGCGGCCACGTCGTACACCCCGCCGTGCTCGTCGGCCTCGCGGTCGGACTCCGCCAGGAGCTCCTCCGCCGTGGCGTAGTCCCCCGCGCAGTACGCGGTCTCCGCGATGCGGGCGATCGCGAACGGCGCCTCGATGCTGGCGCCGACCTCCCGGGCCAGGCGCAGGCACTCCTCGTACTCGGTGCGGGCGGCCGCGTACTGGCCGCGCGAGAGCGCCGCCTCCCCGGCGGCGCTGGCCACCTGGGCGCGGATCCAGCGGTCGCCGGCGCGCCGGGCGATCCCGTGGAGCTCGGCGAGGTCGGCGTCCACGGTGGTGAGCCCGCCGGTCATGTCGATGGCCAGGTGCGCGCGCATCAGCAGGGGGACGGCGAGTTCCCACTCACCGCCGTGACGGCGGCAGTTGTCGATCGACGCGTCGATGCTGTCGTGGAAGCCGGCCTCGTCGCCGGTGAGGAAGCAGATCGCGGGCCAGAGCATGCCGGGGAACCGGATGGCCTCCGCGGAGCCCTGGCTGAAGGCCTTCTTGATGCGGACGGCGAGCTCCGCCTGCTCGGGCGTGCGGAACCGCTCCGCACCGCTGCTCTCGGTGAGCAGGAACATGTGGAGCATCCGCAGCCGCATGTGGGGCCAGTACGGCGCGGAGTCCTCGGCCGGCTCCGCGGGGATCCGGGCGAGGATGCGGGCGGTCCACTCGGCGCCCTCGGCCCGGTAGTCGCGCAGCCACCAGAACCAGCCGAGGGCCAGGGCGATCCGCTGAGCGCTCTCCGTCCCCGCCGGGTCCCCGCCGGTCGTCGTCCGGAGCGCGGCGCGGAAGTTGTCGAGCTCGGTCTCGACGCGGCGGATCCAGGGCAGCTGGTCGGCGGAGCGCAGCAGCGGCTCGGCGCGCTCGGCGAGCGCGAGGTAGTGCGCGGCGTGCCGGCGGGAGGTGGCCCGGACGTCGTCCGGGTCGGCGGCGAGGCGCTCGGCGGCGTACTCGTGGATGGTCTCCAGGAGCCGGTAGCGCATGCCGTCGGGGTCCGGTTCGGCACCGACGAGGGACTTGTCGACGAGGGCCGCCATGGTGTCGGCGACGTCGGCGCGGGTCGCGTCGTCGGCGCAGACGGCCTCGGCGGCCTCCAGGTCGCAGCCGCCGGCGAAGACGGACAGGCGGGCGAGGACGGTGCGCTCGGCGGTGTCGAGGAGGTCCCAGGACCAGTCGACGACGGCGCGCAGGGTCTGCTGGCGGGGCAGGAGGGTGCGGGCGCCGCCGGTCAGGAGGCGGAAGCGGTCGTCGAGGCGGTCGGCGATCTGGCGCGGGGTGAGCAGCCGCAGCCGGGCGGCGGCCAGCTCGATGGCGAGGGGCAGGCCGTCGAGGCGGGCGCAGATCTCGGCGACGGCGTCCGGGTCGTCGCCGGGGCCGAAGCCGGGGCGGGCGGCGGCCGCGCGGTCGGCGAAGAGGCGGTGCGCGGGGCCGGGCGGCAGCGGTTCGAGGGGGCGCAGGAACTCGCCGGGCACGCCGAGGGGCTCGCGGCTGGTGGCCAGGATCCGGACGCCGGGGCAGTGGGTGAGGAGGCGTTCGGCGAGGTCGGCGGCGGCACCGATGACGTGCTCGCAGTTGTCGAGGACGAGGAGCAGGCGGCGGTGCGCGCAGTGTTCGAGGAGGGCGGCGGTGGGGTCGTCGTCGGCGGGGGTTTTCTCGCGGGCGACGAGGCTGTTCTCGCGCAGGCCGAGGGCGCTGAGGACGGCGCCGGGGACGGCGGCGGGGTGGTCGAGGCGGGCGAGTTCGACGATCCAGCCGGAGTCGGGGCGGGCGGCGGCCGCGTGCTCGGCGAGGCGGGTCTTGCCGGAGCCGCCGGGGCCGGTGAGGGTGACGAGGCGCACCCGGTCCAGGTCGGCGGCGAGGGCGGCGAGTTCGGGCTCGCGGCCGACGAAGGAGGTCAGGCGGGGACGGATGTTCCCGCGGGGCTGCGGTGGCTGCGGCGGCTGATGCGGCGGGGTCGGGGGCGGGGGCCGGAGCAGCTCCGCGTGCAGGGCGCGCAGTTCGGGTCCGGGGTCGGCGCCGAGGCCTTCGGCGAGGTCGCGGCGGGTGCGCTCGTAGGCGGCGAGGGCGTCGGCGGAGCGCCCCGCGGCGCGCAGGGCGCGGAGCTGCTGGGCGCGCAGTGGTTCGTCGTACGGATGCTCCCGGATCAGCGCCTCGATCTCCGGCAGGAGTGCGGCGGGGGCGGTGGCGCCGCTGCGCAGGCCGGCCTCGACGCGGTCCCGCTGGGCGCCGGAGCGGCGGGCCTCGGCGGCGGCGGCGTACGCGGTGCGGGCGGGCTCGGGGAGGTCGGCGAGGGCGGGTCCGCGCCACAGGGCGAGGGCCTCGCGGAGGGTGGTGGCTGCGGTGGCGGGGTCGGTGGCCAGCTGCTCGGCGCCGAGGGCCGCGAGGCGGGTGAAGCGGTGGAGGTCGACGTCCTCGCGGGCGGCGGTGAGGCGGTAGCCGCCGGCGGGGTCGGTGGTGAGCCGGCCGGGGCCCAGGGCGCGGCGCAGGCGGGAC
Organism: Streptomyces sp. NPDC044002; assembly: GCF_056434525.1. NCBI lineage: Bacteria > Bacillati > Actinomycetota > Actinomycetes > Kitasatosporales > Streptomycetaceae > Streptomyces > Streptomyces sp. NPDC044002. The sequence continues at coordinate 240,483 of NZ_JBWKEZ010000006.1, read as the reverse complement.
ACGAGGGCCTGGAGGGCGGCGGGGGCGTCCTGGGGCGGGTCGTCGCCCCAGACCTCGTCGACCAGGTCGGTGACGGACGCGGCTGCCGGGGAGCCGGCGCGGAGGGCGAGGGCGGTGAGGAGCGCGCGGAGGCGGGGGCCGCCGGGGGTGAGGGGGGCGCCGGAGTCGTCGTGGGCCTGGGTGGGGCCGAGGATTTGGTAGCGCACCGGGCAATTCTGCCTTGCCCCTGCCGGGGGTGGGTGGGGGTTTTCGGCGGGGCCCTGGGGGCCGGGCCGGGGGCCGGATTCGGGCGGGGCCCGGGTTCGGAGCCGGGGCCGGGCGGCGGCGGGTTCGGGGCCGGGGCCGGGCCGGGGCCGGGGCCGGGCGGCGGCGGGTTCGGGGCCGGGGCCGGGCGGCGGCGGGTGCCGCTGCGCGGGGCTGGGTCCCCTACCCGCCCTTCGCCCGTTCCCCGGGCTGCGCCCGGACCCCCTGGGGGCTCCGCCCCCAGACCCCCGCGCCTCAAACGCCGGCGGGGCTGAGATGGCCGGCGAGGCTGGAGGGTGCCGGCGAAGCTGAGATGGCCGGCGGGGCTGGGGGGGTGGTGTCGGTCAGCGGCCTGCTGGGAGGGCTCGGGGGGGTAGGCGGGGGAGGGGGGTGTCCAGGGGCGGGACCGCGCGGCGGCGGGGGGTGGAGGTGCCGGTCCAGCAGGTGCCGCGGCGGGCCAGGAGGCGGCGGAGCCACAGCTCCATCGAGACGAGTTCCGCGAGCCCGTCGAGCGGCACCGGCCGCCCCTCGGCGGCGCCGATCAGGGCCTGTTGCACCACCCGGGCGTCGACGAGGCCCGCGTCCGCGAGGAGCGGCGCCGCGAAGAGGGCCAGCAGGGAGGTGAGGGCGGCCCGCAGCCCCAGGCGGGTGGCGGTCTCGTTCGGGGTGTGGGCCGTGGCGCCCCAGCCGGGCGGGAGTTCCCGCACCCCGGCGGAGGCCAGGACGCTGCGCAGGATCTCGGCGCGGGCCCCGGGCTGTACGCGCAGGGACTCCGGCAGGGCGCGCGCGGCCCGTACGACCTGGTTGTCGAGGAACGGCGCGTGCAGGCGCTGGCTGCGGACCTCCACGGCCTGCTCGAAGACCCGGTGGTCGGCGGCGTGCCGGGCCAGCAGGGCGCGGGCGCGGGCCTCGCCGGGGCGCAGCGAGAGCGGTGGGCGTCCGGCGGCGGCGCGCAGCCGGATCGATACTTCCGCGAGGGCTTCGCCGGTGAGCCAGCCCGCGGCGGGGCCGGGGCGGGACCAGGTGAGGGCGGCGAGCGAGGCGTCGACCGGCCCCGAGGCGGCGGCGACGGCCGCACCGCCCTCGCGGAGCCGGGCCGCGGCGGCCTCCATGCCCGCGCGGTACGGCGTACGGGCGAGGCGGCGGGCGGCCGAGTAGACGGAGAAGGGGACGAGCAGCGGGTCGGCGGGCGCGGAGCGGGCGAGGGCGGCGACGGGGCGCAGCAGGTGCCGGCGGCGGCGGTCGAGGAGGAGGTCGGCCATGCGGGCGGGGTGCGCGTCGAGGACGCGGCGGGCTCCGTGTCCGGTGAAGTGGTCGGCGGAGCCGGCGGCGAGGCGGCGGCGTTCGCGGGCGGCGGAGACGAGGGAGGGGCCGGGTTCGTCGGTGAGGGGGCCGTCGAGTTCCGCGTAGGGGAGCGCTTCCTCGGCGGCGGCCACGACGACGTGGTGGAGTCGGGGGTCGGCAGCGAGGGCGTGGGCGCGTTCGAGTTCGCCCTCGCGGCCCTGCGGGGTGGCGAGGTCGTTGAAGGTGACGGCGAGGAGCCGTGAGCCGGAGCCCTGGAGGGTGCCGGGGGCGCCGGGCAGGCCCGCTGCGAGGAGGGCGAGGGTCGCGGAGGCGGTGCCGCCGGAGAGGTCGGCGCCGACGCCCGGTGCGGGGGCGCCGCGGGCCGCGCGCCGGTCGGCGGGGCCCATTCCGGGCACGGGTCCGGGGTCGGGGAGCAGGGTCTCGGGGGCATGCCGCGGTGCCGTGAGCCGGGCGCGCACCGCGGCGGTCAACGCTTCCCGTACGCCCTCCACGGCCCGTTCGGGGTCGGCTTCGGGGGCGGCGACGGCGAGGGAGGCCACCTGTTCGTAGCCGGTGATCTCGCGGGAGCCCTCGCGCAGGATCAGGGCGTGGCCGGGCGGGATGCGCCGGACGCCCTCGTAGGGTGTGCCGTCGCCCAGTGCCTCGGGGCTGTCGGGGCAGGCGAGGAGGGCGGCGAGGTGGCCGACGTCGAGCTGTGCCTCGATGAGGTCGGCGAGCGGGAGCGCGGCGGTGGCGTAGGCGGTGCCGCCGGCCCAGGGGGTGTAGAAGACGGGCCGGGCGCCCGCGAGGTCGCCGAGGACGGTGATGCGGCGTCCGGCCTGGACGACGGCGGTGTAGCTGCCGGGCCATTCGGTGAGGTGGCGCAGGGCGCCGCCGCGGGCGGCGTAGAGGGCGCGGCGCAGTTCGGCGTCGGTGGCGCCGCAGCAGCCGAGGACGGCGAGGCGGGTGAAGGGGTCCGCGGGGTCGGCGGTGAGGGTGCGGATCTCGTCCGGGCGCCAGTCGCCGACGGCCCAGAGGGGGTCGGGGTCGCCCCACAGGAGCTGGGCGCCGACGGGGTGGACGGTGCGTTCGGCGTCCTGGGCGGCGGGGTCGTCGGCGTACGCGGCGTCGGCGATGCCGCCGTGCTGCGGCGGCTGGGGGTGGGGCGGGCGGCCGTACGGGGATCCGTGTCCGTCGGGGCCGCGGCCGTCGGCGCCGTATGCGCTGGAGCCGTTGGAGCCGCTGTAGCCGTTGTGCCCGCCGGAGCCGTTGTGCCCGTTGGAGCCGTTGTGCCCGTTGGAGCTGTCGTATCCGCTGGAGCCGTTGTATCCGTTGGAGCCGTGGCGGCCGGAGCCGTAGGGGTCCGACGCGCCACCGGGGCCGGACGGGACCCTCCCCGCCGTGCCGAAGCTCGCGGCGATACTGCTCCACCCGACCAACCAGCGCACCGCCGCCTCCCCCAGCCCGTGGGCAAATGACCGGGGCAACGGACGGCCGGGACGGCACGGACGGTGTACGTCGGCGTGCGTCGGCGCTCGGAGGGCGCGGCCGGCGGGACCCCGGGTGGCTCGGGGTCCATGCTGCCACGAGAAGGGCGTGCGAGAGTGGCTTCGGGGGGCGCACATGTAAACGAACACGCCCCGGCCACACGGTATTTGGCGTTCCGTTCCCACCGCCCCATAGGTCGGTTTCGGCCATTCTTCGGCCGTACTGAGGGCCGGCGGGGGCCCTCGCGCAGGGAGCCCGGGGAGGCCGCGGGGCGCGGTCCGGGAGGCGTCTCCCACCTCCCGGACCGTTCCGCCACCCGCGGGGATTGAGGCAGCGGCATCCCCCGGCCCACCGGATCCACGCGGCGGGCCGACCCACGCACCGCACATCGAATCGCCGGGCCCCGGCAGCGGCCAGAGCGCACGGGCGGGCGCACGGCCACACGGCCGGAGCACGAGCTGACACGTGCGCCCGGGGCACAACCCCCCGGGCCGACTGTGCATACGGACAACAATCCCGCCATACGGAAGTCGGGGCCTTAACGCTTGGGAGGCGGGGAACTACGCTGGGTTTACGAAATGCCGGGCGCCTATGCCCCGGCGGCGTCTGCGTTCCGCGTGTGACGAGGGGTGGCGCATGTCCAGGGAGCTCCGCGAGCCCAACGAGAAGCTCGGCGCCGTCCTCGCCCTGGCGGGCATCAGCAACGCCGGGCTGGCCCGGCGGGTCAACGACCTGGGCGCGCAGCGCGGTCTGACGCTCCGGTACGACAAGACGTCGGTGGCGCGGTGGGTGTCCAAGGGGATGGTGCCGCAGGGCGCCGCCCCGCACCTGATCGCCGCCGCCATCGGGGCGAAGCTGGGCCGGCCCGTGCCGCTGCACGAGATCGGGCTGGCGGACGCCGATCCGGCGCCGGAGGTCGGGCTGGCCTTCCCGCGCGACATCGGGGCGGCGGTGCGTTCGGCGACCGACCTGTACCGGCTGGACCTCGCCGGGCGGCGCGGTGGTGGCGGGATCTGGCAGTCGCTCGCGGGGTCGTTCTCGGTGTCGGCGTACGCGACGCCCGCCTCGCGGTGGCTGATATCTCCGGCCGACAGCTCGGTGGCCCGCGAACCGGGCCCGGCCGGCGACCCGGGCTCCGCCGCCCAGGAGGCACCCGCGTCCGCACCCGCACCCGCACCCGCACCGACGGCCGCCTCGGCTTCGGCTCTGGCTCCCACTGCCGTTCCCGGGCGGGTTTCCACCCCCGCCGCCCCGCTGCGGCGGACGCCGGAAACCCCCGCGCAGGGCCTTGTGCCCGCGCAGTCCGGGCCCGAAACCGCACCGCCGACCGTCGCGTCCGTCGCCGCCGCCCCCGCCGTGCGACCCCTCCCGGACGCCTCCCCGCAGCGCGTGGGCCACAGCGACGTGGCGAAGCTGCGGGAGGCCGCCGAGGACGCGCGCCGCTGGGACTCCAAGTACGGCGGCGGGGACTGGCGTTCGTCGATGGTGCCCGAGTGCCTGCGGGTGGACGCGGCGCCGCTGCTGCTCGGCTCCTACACCGACGAGGTGGGGCGCGCCCTGTTCGGGGCTACCGCCGAACTGACCAGGCTGGCCGGCTGGATGGCCTTCGACACCGGCCAGCAGGAGGCCGCGCAGCGCTACTACATCCAGGCGCTGCGCCTGGCCCGGGCGGCCGCCGACGTCCCGCTGGGCGGGTACGTGCTGGCCTCGATGTCCCTCCAGGCGACCTACCGGGACTTCCCCGACGAGGGCGTGGACCTCGCGCAGGCCGCCGTCGAACGCAACCGCGGCCTCGCCACCGCCCGCACGATGAGCTTCTTCCGCCTGGTCGAGGCGCGGGCCCACGCCAAGGCGGGCGACTCGGCGGCCGCCGGGGCGGCGCTGCGGGCGTCGGAGGGCTGGCTGGAGCGCTCTCGGGAGGGCGACCCCGACCCGACATGGCTGGGTTTCTACTCGTACGACCGTTTCGCGGCGGATGCGGCGGAGTGCTACCGGGACCTCAAACTCCCGCGCCAGGTGCGCCGCTTCACGGAGCAGGCACTGTCGCGCCCCACGGAGGAGTACGTTCGCTCGCACGGGCTGCGGCTGGTGGTGAGCGCGGTCGCCGAGCTGGAGTCGGGCAACCTGGACGCGGCGTGCGCGGCGGGCACCCGTGCCGTGGAGGTCGCGGGCCGGATCTCCTCGGCACGGACGACCGAGTACGTACGTGACCTGCTGCACAGGCTCGAACCGTACGGGGACGAACCGAGGGTCGCGGAGCTGCGCGAGCGCGCCCGGCCGCTTCTGGTGGCCCCCGCGTAGCCCGGTTGTCGGTGGTGGGGTGCAGTATGCAGGGGTGGGAGGTGTCAGCGTGGATTGCGACGTGCTGGTGATCGGTGGCGGGATCGTCGGCTTGTCGACAGCCCATGCCCTGTCACGGCTGGCCCCGGGCACCCGGGTGACCGTACTGGAGAAGGAGTCCGCCCCGGCCCGGCACCAGACGGGCCGCAACAGCGGTGTGATCCACAGCGGGATCTACTACCGCCCGGGATCGCTCAAGGCGCGCTTCGCGGTGGCGGGGGCCGCCGAGATGGTCAAGTTCTGTGCGGAGCACGGCATCCCGCACGAGGTGACGGGCAAGCTGATCGTCGCCACCGAGCGGTCGGAGCTGCCGCGGCTGCACTCCCTCGTCCAGCGCGGCCGGGAGAACGGCATCCCGGTGCGCGAGCTGGGGCCGGCCCAGATCACGGAGTACGAGCCGCACGTCCGGGGCCTCGCCGCGATCCACGTCGGCACCACCGGGATCGTGGACTACGGGCAGGTCGCGGCGCGGCTCGCCGAGGACTCCGGGGCGGAGGTCGTCTACGGCGCCGAGGCCGACCTGATCTCCCGCCGGCCCTCGGCGGTGGCGGTCCGCACCACCTCGGGGCGGGTGTTCCGCGCCCGCGTCCTGGTGAACTGCGCGGGGCTCCAGTGCGACCGGGTGGCCCGCCTGGCCGGTGACGACCCGGGCATGCGGATCATCCCCTTCCGGGGCGAGTACCACGACCTGGCCCGCCCGGACCTGGTCCGGGGCCTGGTCTACCCGGTACCCGACCCGGCGTTCCCCTTCCTCGGCGTGCACCTGACCCGCGGCATCGGCGGCGGGGTCCACGTCGGCCCGAACGCCGTCCCGGCCCTGGCCCGCGAGGGCTACGGCTGGGGCACGGTCCGCCCGCGGGACATCGCCACGGAACTGGCCTGGCCGGGATCCTGGCGGATGGCCGGGCGGCACTGGCGGTACGGGGCCGGGGAGATCCACCGCTCGCTGTCGAAGCGGGCCTTCACCGAGGCCGTACGCCGCCTGCTGCCGGCCGTCACCGAGGCGGACCTCACTCCGGCGGCGGCCGGGGTGCGGGCGCAGGCGGTGCTGCGGGACGGCACCCTCGTCGACGACTTCCTCATCCGCGAGGCGCCGCGCACGGTGCACGTCCTGAACGCCCCGTCGCCGGCGGCGACCGCGTCGCTGCCGATCGGCCGCGAGATCGCCGGGCGGGCGCTGGCGCAGCTTTCCTGAACGCGCCGCGCGCCTGTTTTCGACGCGCCGCTCGCGCGGTGCGGCGCCGGGGCGCCTTACCGGCTTCGCGCCGCTGCGCCGGGGCGGCGTGGCCGGGGCCACGCCCGCCCGGCGGCACGCGCCGCTGCCCCGCCCGGCCAGGGCTGCGGCGGCACCCGACGTAGAATCTCGGCATTGTGTCTGAGCCCCTGAATCCCCAGCCCGGCCTCCCCGATTCCCCGCCGGAGGCGTACACGCCGCCCAAGTGGCGCACCGAGCCGCGGTTCCCCGACGGTCCCGCGCCCGACCCCGCCGGTTCGCACCACGAGCGCCGGATCCGCAGCTTCCAGCCGCGCCGCAGCCGGGTGACCACCGGCCAGGGTGAGGCGCTGAAGCGGCTGTGGGGTACCTGGGGCCTGGACATCGACGGCCGTGAGGTCATCGACCTGGAGAAGCTCTTCGACGGGCTCCCCGTCGTCCTGGAGATCGGCTTCGGCATGGGCGAGGCGACCGCCCAGATGGCCGCCGCCGACCCCGCCACCGGCATCCTCGCCGCCGACGTGCACACCCCGGGCCAGGGCAACCTGCTCGCGCTCGCCGAGCGCGGCGGGATGACCAACGTCCGCGTGGCGAACGGTGACGCGATCATCCTGCTCCGCGAGATGCTCCCGCCTGCCTCCCTCGCCGGGATGCGCGTGTACTTCCCGGACCCGTGGCCCAAGGCCCGCCACCACAAGCGGCGGCTGATCCAGCCCGAGTTCCTGGACCTGGCCGCCACCCGCCTGGCGCCCGGGGCCGTGCTGCACTGCGCGACCGACTGGGAGGACTACGCCGAGCAGATGCTCGAAGTCCTCACCGCTCACCCGGAGTTCGTGAACACCCAGGCCGACGGCGGCTACGCGCCGCGGCCCGAGTTCCGCCCGCTCACCCGGTTCGAGGGGCAGGGCCTGGACAAGGGCCACGTCGTCCACGACCTCCTCTTCGCCCGCCGCGGCACCGAGAAGATCGAACCGGCAGTCGAACCTGACTCCAAGAACTGACAAACGTCACTCGGAGTGTCCGACCCGCTCGCTAGGGTCATCATGTGTACCGAGCGCTCTCCCGTGTGCTCGCACGCCCATCGGGCACGGCCCGCATGTGCGTGCTCGGCGCGCTGCTCACCGCCACCGGGGCCGTGATCCTGGAGCTCGTGCGGGAGCAGACCGGCACGGCCGGGTTCTTCGTGGGTCTGGGCCTGGCCCTGCTGCCGGTGCCGCCGCTGATGGCGGCGTTCCGGTGGCTCGGCCGGGCCGCGCCGGGCCCCTGGCGGCAGTTGCTGTTCTGCTTCGGCTGGGGGGCCTGCACCGCGGCGCTGATCGCGATACTGGCCAACAGCTTCGCCACGGAGTGGATGGCCGCGGCCTCCACGGACCCGTCCGCCGCCGACCGGCTCGGCTCGGTCGCGGTCGCCCCGGTGGTGGAGGAGACCGCGAAGGCCGCGGCGCTGCTCCTCGTGTTCGTCTTCCGAAGACGGCGGCTGACCGGCGCCGCCGACGGGATCGTGCTCGCCGGGTTCACCGCCACCGGCTTCGCCTTCACCGAGAACATCCTCTACCTGGGCAACGCCTTCGAGGAGGACCTGGCCAACGGCACCCCGGTGCTGGACTCCGTGACGGCGGCGACGTTCTTCGTGCGGGTGGTGCTCTCCCCGTTCGCGCACCCGCTCTTCACCGTGCTCACCGGCCTCGGCTTCGGCGCGGCCGCGCTCACCGACCGCCGTGCGCGCAGGACCGGCCTGCCCCTGCTGGGCCTGGGCCTCGCCATGGGCGCCCACGCGCTGTGGAACGGCTCCTCGCACTTCGGTGAGTACGGTTTCTACCTGGTCTACGGCTGCGTGATGGTCCCGGCGTTCGGGCTGCTGCTGTGGCTGGCCGTGCGGGTCCGGCGCGAGCGCCTGCGGGCCGTCGCCGCCGAGCTGTCGGTGTACGCCGCCGCGGGCTGGCTCGGTCCGGCGGAGGTGCCGGCCCTGGCTTCGATGCCGGCCCGGTCGCTGGCCCGCGCCCTGGCCCGCCGCAGCGGAGGCCGCCCCGCCGCCCGCGCGGTGTCCCGGTACGCGGCGGACGCCGCCGCCCTCGCCCTGCTGCGCCGGCACGCCCGGCGGTCGGGCCCGGGCGGCCGGGACCCGGAATTCGCCGAGCGGGAGCGCGAGTTGCTGCACCGGCTCTGGCACCGCCGGGCGACGGCCGCGCCCGCGCTGGCCCGGGCGGCCGTACTGGAGGAGCTGCTGCCCGCTCCGCACCGGCTCCCGCAGGCCGCGGCCCCGGCGCCCGCGCGGGTCTTCGTACCGGTGGCCAGGACTCCGGAGCTGTCACCCTCTCCCGGCTAGGCCGGGTGCGTCAGACGTCGAGGCCCTTCGAGCCCAGCCACGCCAGCGGGTCGACCGTCGAACCGCCCTTGCGCACTTCGAGGTGGAGGTGGGCGCCGGTGACGTTGCCGGTCGCGCCGACCCGGCCGATGGTCTCGCCGGCCCCGACGGAGCCGGAGGTCACGGACATCGAGGAGAGGTGGCAGTACCAGATCTCGGTGCCGTCGTCGAGCTTGAGCACGATCCGGTAGCCGTAGGCCCCGGACCAGCCGGCGGAGATGACCTTTCCGCTGCCCACGGCCTTGACGGGGGTGCCGGTCGGGGCGGCGAAGTCGAGGCCGGTGTGGTAGCCGGAGGACCACATGGAGCCGGCGACCCCGTAGTGGGAGGTGAGGGTGTAGGAGGAGGTCGGCAGGGACCAGCTGCCCGCCGACTGCGAACCGGAGCCCGAACCCGAGCCGGAGCCGGTGGCCGCCTTGGTGGCGGTCTGCTCGGCGGCGGCCTTCTCCGCGGCTTCCTTCTCGGCGGCGGCGGCCTGCTCGGCGGCTGCGCGGGCCGTCTCGGCCTCCTTGTCGGCCGCTTCCTTCTGGGCCTTGGCCTCCTGGGCGGCGGCCTCGCGCGCGGTCCGCTCGGCGTCGGCGCGGGCCTGGGCCTGGTCGGCGTCCTGCTGGGACTCGGCCTGGAGGAGGATCCGGTTGAGCAGCGCCTCGCCGGCGTCGCCGCCCTGCTGCGGCACCGCGGCGGTCTCCGCTCCGCCCGCGACGCCTGTGCCGGTGCCGGAGTCGGCCGCGGCGGCGGTCCGTACGGCGTCGGCGCCGCTGTCGGAGTGGCCGTCCCCGCCGCCGAGTAGGTCGGGCATGGATATGGAGACCTGGGGCCGGTCCTGCGCGGTGGCGATGCCGCCCGCGCCGACCGCCGCGATCACGCCGACGCCGAGCACGGTCGAGCTGCGGGCGAGTCCGCCGCGCGCCTTGAGGACGCGGTGCTTGCCGCGGACCGGGCGCGCGGAGTCCTCCGTGGGATTCCACTCGCCCCACGCTCCGGCGGTGGGCGTCTCCTGGACGTCGATGCCGTCAGGGGCAGGCGAGTTGGAGGCCACCGGGGCACACTCCTCATGGGCGAGAACGCACACGGGTGCCGTCGTTGCGACGGCTGGGACGACCGCGCTGCGTTATCGAACGGTAATCTACGCGGGGGAATGATTCCAAGCCGAAGCGACTGATCGTTAACACCAATCGGCCACGCCCCGAACGGCTTTGGCCTCCACATTCGCCCCACGGGGCAACAACTCGGGCAATTCTCCCGCCTCACCCCCATCACTTCAGCCACACAGGCCAAATGACGCACTGTCAAGCCCATTGCGCAGGGCATCCTTTCAGCCACGCAAGGTGACAGGTCCCGGTGCCGGTGCCGGTGTCGTTCACGGCTCGTCGCGGCGCACCACCGGAACGGTCCTCCTGCGCTCCGGCTGCCCCTCCCCCGCCCGCCCCACCGCGAGCAGCGCCATGTCGTCGGTCGTGCCGCCGCCGGTGTGCCGCCGCACATCGCCGCTGAGCGCGCCCAGCAGCTCGTCCGGCCCCGGGAAGACCCGCCCCCGCAGCCGGGCCGCCGGATCGTAGAAGGTGCCCGCCCCGTCCCGCGCCTCGGTCAGCCCGTCGGTGTACAGGAGCAGCGTGCTGCCCGCCGGGAAGGGCCACTCCTGCGGCCGGGACGCCCCGTCGGCCGCCAGCTCGCCCAGGCCCAGCGGCAGCGCCGGCTCGACCGGGGCCAGGACCGCCAGGCCGCCGTCCGCGTACAGCAGCAGCGGCTCGGGGTGGCCCCGGTTCAGCAGCCGCAGCCGCTCGGCGCCGGGCGGGATCTCCCCGAGCACGCACGTCGTGAACCCCTCCACCGCGTCCAGGCTGCCCCGCCGCGTCCCCTCCCGGGCCAGGGCCCGCTCCAGGCGCCGCGCGAGGCCCTCCAGGGTCGGTTCGGTATCCGCCGCCTCCCGGAAGGCCCCCAGCACCACCGCGACGGCCTCCACGGCCCCCAGCCCCTTGCCGCGCACGTCGCCCACCGCCAGCCGCACGCCGTACGGGGTGTCCTGGACGGCGTAGAGGTCCCCGCCGATGAAGGCGTCGGCCTGCGCGGCCTCGTACCGGGCGCAGACGTGCAGCCCCGCGATCCGCTCGGCCGGGGTGGGCAGCACGGCCCGCTGCGCGGCCTCGGCGATCCCGCGCGCCGAGGCGAGCCGCTCGCCGCTGCGCCGCACGACGCGGTTGATCAGCAGGGCCAGCCCGGAGACGGTCAGCACCGTCGCCAGCTCGGTCAGCGCCTCCACCTTCCAGCTGGTGCCGTTGTGGACGTGCAGGCCCACGACCACGAGCGAGGCGGCGATCCCGGTCAGCGCGGTCGCCCGGAGGGTGAACAGGGGCGCCGCGATCAGCGGGGCCGCGGTGAAGAAGGGGGATCCGGTGAAGCTCGGCGGGGTGGCGAGGTCGAAGACCGTCCCCAGCACGATCAGCAGCACCGGCAGCGCCCGCACCACCCGCCGGGCGGCGCCGTCCGCACTGCCGTCCTTGCCCTGCCGGCCCAGCCCCACCACGCTGCTCTCCTGCCGCCCGGTCGCGCCCCGCCCCTCCAGGCTCGCGGCAGCCGCCCCCGCGCGGCGAGCGGACCGGTCCGAAGGAGTGACCCCGCGCCCCGGGAACACGACGAAGGCCCGGTTCCAAGAGGAACCGGGCCTTCGTTCTGAGTAGCGGGGACAGGATTTGAACCTGCGACCTCTGGGTTATGAGCCCAGCGAGCTACCGAGCTGCTCCACCCCGCGTCGGTGAACCCAACTCTACGTCATCCGGGGGACAGCTCCCGCCAATTAAGCCGCCCACAGCCCTCAAAAGCGTCATCACCGCAGGTCAGAGCGCATTTAACTGTTCCATCCCGGTGTCCCGGGCAGCGGACCGGGGCCCGGCCCGCGGGCCTTGGGGCGGGATCAGGCCACCGGCCGGCCCCGGAACGACGGAGCGCCCCGTCCGAAGAAGTCGGACGGGGCGCTCGGCGCAGGTCCCGGGGAGGATTCCCCGCCCTGCGAGCGGTAGGCCATGTCGGACTCGAACCGACAACCAACGGATTAAAAGTCCGCTGCTCTGCCAATTGAGCTAATGGCCCTCCAGGTGCTCACCCCAGAGCATAGCCGGAGAGGGGCTGCGGACCGATCGGGTATCGCCGGGTGTGGCTCCGGCGGTTTCCCGCCATCCGGTGCGGGTGGGGCGAAACGGCCGGAAATGGGCTCGGCCCCCACCGCACCGGAGTGCTGTGGGGGCCGAGTCCTCGTCAGGTGGCGCTCAGGCGTCAGCCGTTGCGCTTCCAGCGGGGCTTGTCGTCGCGGCGGAAGCCGCCACGCTCGCCACCGCGGTCGTCGCGGTTGAAACCGCCCGACGGACGGTCGTCGCGGCGGAAGCCGCCGGAGGGACGGTCGTCGCGGCGGAAGCCGCCACGGTCGCCACCGCGGTCGTCACGGTTGAAACCACCCGACGGACGGTCATCGCGACGGAAGCCACCACCACGGTTGTCATCACGA
>NZ_JBWKEZ010000006.1:158552-227955 GCF_056434525.1 Streptomyces sp. NPDC044002 | reverse complement strand
AAACCACCCGACGGACGGTCATCGCGACGGAAGCCACCACCACGGTTGTCATCACGACGGTCGTCGCGGCGGAAGCCACCCGACGGACGGTCGTCACGACGGAAACCACCACGGTCGCCACCGCGGTCGTCACGACGGTTGTCGCGGCGCTCGTAGTTGCCCCGGTCGTCGCGGCGCTCGAAGGTGCGCTCCTGGGCGACCGGCTCGGCGACGGCGGCCACGGCGGCGGCCAGCTCGGCCTCGGCGGCCTCGACGACCTCGGCGACGGCGGCCTCCGGGTCCTCACCGCGCTCGCGGGCGGAGCGGGCGACGAGGCGGTCGGCCTCCTCGCGCAGCTCGGCGGCACGACGGGTCGCGCGCTCCAGCTGCTTGGTCAGGTCGGCGACCTCGCGCTCGGCCTGCTTGGCGGCGTTGTTCGCGGAGTCGGCCTGCACCTCGGTGAGCGAGCGCGCACCGGTGATCTCGGCGACCTCCGGGTCGAAGGCGCCGGCGCCCTGGACGATGTGGCGCGAGGCGTCGACGCCCGCGTCCTCCATCAGGCGGAAGATCTGGCGGCGCTGGTGCGGCAGGGCCAGGGAGACGACGACACCGGACTTGCCGGCACGGGCGGTACGGCCCGAGCGGTGCAGGTAGTCCTTGTGGTCGCCGGCCGGGTCCACGTTGAGGACCAGGTCGATGCCGTCGACGTGGATGCCGCGGGCGGCGACGTCGGTGGCGACGAGCGCGTTGACGTAGCCGTCCTTGAAGTCGGCGAGGACGCGGGTACGGGCGCCCTGCGTCATGCCGCCGTGCAGCGCGTCGGCCTTCACGCCGGCCTCGATGAGCTGCTCGGCGATGCGGTCGGCGCCCAGCTGGGTGCGGACGAAGATGATGGTGCGGCCCTTGCGGGCGGCGATGGCGGCCGTGACCGGGGCCTTGTCCTTCGGCTTCACGACGAGGACGTGGTGGGTCATGGTCGTGACGTTGCCCTGGGCGCTGTCGACCTCGTGGCTGACCGGGTTGGTCAGGTAGCGCTTGACCAGGGTGCCGATCTCGTTCTCCATGGTGGCGGAGAAGAGCATGCGCTGGCCGCCGGCCGGGACCTGGTCGAGCAGCTCGGTGACCTCGGGCAGGAAGCCCAGGTCGGCCATCTGGTCGGCCTCGTCGAGGACCGCGACCTCGACGTTCTCCAGGGAGCAGGCGCCGCGGTTGATGATGTCGCGCAGACGGCCCGGGGTGGCGACGAGGATGTCGACACCGCGCTCCAGGGCGTAGATCTGGTTGCCCATGGAGGTACCGCCGCAGACGACCTTCATCTTCAGGCCGAGGACGTCGCCGTAGGGCTGGAGGGCGTCCGCGACCTGCATCGCGAGCTCGCGCGTCGGGGTGAGGATGACGGCGCGGGGCTTCTTCTTCTCCGTGTAGCCGTCGGCCAGGCGGGCCAGGGTCGGCAGACCGAAGGAGAGGGTCTTGCCGGAGCCGGTGCGGCCGCGGCCGAGGATGTCCTTGCCGGCCAGGGCGTCCGGGATGGTCGCGGCCTGGATCGGGAACGGGGTGGTGACACCGTTCTGGCCGAGCTTGCGCACGACGCCCTCGGGCAGACCGAGGTCCGCGAAGGTGACGGTGGGCTCGGCGTCGTCGGCGTCGGCCTCGTCCGCCTCGGCGGTCACGTCGGCGACGTCCGCCACGTCCGCCTCAAGGGCCTCGATGATCTCGTCGCGCTCGATGGCGTCCATGGCCTCGGTGACCGCGAGGGTCTCGGCGTCGACGATCTCGGTGGAGTCGTTCTCGGGCATGACGGAACGGTCAGAACTGGAAATGGACATGCGAAATGCGAAACCTTCCGGAGTCTCGGCACGCGCCCAAACTCCGTGAATCGCAAATCGACCGCCTCAATGCGGTCAGCCACGGTTGGGGAGAGTACGCGCCACACGGCGCTCTTCGGATTCGGCGCCGGGCAATGGGATCAAACGATCTATAACCATACGCACCCTCCCGGGGGTCTGGCAAGTCGCCCCCCGGGCTCCGCCCCTGACCTGCGGCGATTCCCCGGGGACGAGTTACGCGAACCCCGGACGGGAGCCCCAGAACCCCCCAGACCGGGGCAGAACGCCCTAGGCCATGGTCGCCCCGGGGCCCGCGTCAGACGACCCGCTCGGTGTGGGTTCCGTCACAGTCGGGGTGGGGTCCGGGGTGGGGGTGCTCGTCCCGCCCGAACCGGATCCGGAGCCGCCGGAACCGGAGCCCGAGCCCGAGCCCGACCCGCCGGACCCCGAGCCTGACCCCGAGCCCGAGCCCGAACCGGATCCCGCGCCCCCGGCGGCCGACCCCGCGCCGCCGGCCCCCGAGCCCGACCCGGAACCGCCCGCCGCGGACCCCGAGCCGCCGGACCCCGTACCGCCCCCGGACGGCACCTGGCCGCCCTGGCCGCCCGCGCCGCCGCCCGGGCCGGCCGACGGGGAGGGCTGCCCGGGCTTCGCGGGCGCGCCCGGGCTGGGCGAGGCGCCGGTCGCGCCGGAGGCCTTCCCGGGCTCACCGGGCTTGCCCGACTGGTTCCCCGTACCGTCCTTCACGCCGTGGCCGTTGCCGTGCACCCCGGAGCCGTGGCCTCCGCCCGCCGCCCCGGTGGGCCCGCCCGTGTCCTTGCCGCCGACCGAAGCGGAGGGCCCCGGCTTCGCGGCGTCCTCGCCGACGCTCATGCAGCCGGCGGTCGCCGCCACCGCGAGCGCGGAGACGGCCAGTCTGAGGGACGCGGACAGGGAAGCGGTCAAAGGGCGCACGGGGGCACCTCCGGAGCACTGCGGCGGGGTCCGCGATGAGTGGGTCAATGAGCCCAACTCCCTTTACCCCGTAAGAGACACGCCCCTTACGCGAACAGCTGCCGCGCCACCTGCGAGCCGAGCGTCACCGCGCCGAGCCCCACCAGCACCGACGCCGCGACGTTCGCCGCCGCGAGGAACCGCCAGCCGCGCTCGGCCAGCCGCAGGGTCTCGTACGAGAACGTCGAGTAGGTGCTGAGCGCCCCGCACAGCCCCGTCCCCAGCAGCAGGTCCGCCCGCGAGGAGCCCGCACCGGCCAGCGCCGCCCCCGCCAGCACCCCGAGCAGCAGGCAGGCGGCCGCGTTGACCACGAAGGTCCCCCACGGGAAGACGGAGTCGTGGCGCGCCTGCACCGCCCGGTCGGTCAGGTACCGCAGCGGCGCCCCGACGACGGCACCCGCCACCACCAGCAGCCAGTTCACCGGCGCCCCCGCCGGCCGAGGGCCAGCCGGGCCACCGAGGCCGCCGCCCACACCGCCCCCAGCGCGGCCACCACCGTCAGCCCGGCGTACGCCAGCGCGGTCCCCGCCTCGCCCTCGTCCAGCAGCCGGGAGAAGTCCACGGCGTACGTGGAGAAGGTGGTGAACCCGCCGAGCACCCCCACCCCCGCGAACGGCCGCAGCAGCGGGTGCGGCGCGCTCCGCCCGCCCTCGCTGATCAGCACCATGAGCACGCCGATCAGCGCGCAGCCCGCGGCGTTGGTCCAGAAGGTCGCCCACGGGAAGGCCCCGGGCGCGGCCGGCCACAGCAGCGCCAGCCCGTACCGGGCCGAGGCCCCGAGGGCGCCGCCCACGGCGACCGCGGCGAGCACCCGGCCCTGCGGCTCGGCCCGCTGGGCGGGGACGTGCAGGTCGACGTCCGGGTCGATGGCCTCCGCGCCGGGGACGGGCTCGGTCACCCGTAACCCAGGGCGTGCAGCCGCTCGTCGTCGATCCCGAAGTGGTGGGCGATCTCGTGCACCACCGTCACCTCCGTCTCGGCGACCACGCTCTCCCGGTCCTCGCACATCCGCAACGTGGGGTTCCGGTAGATGGTGATGCGGTCCGGGAGCACTCCGGCGTACCACTCGCCGCGCTCGGTGAGCGGGGTCCCCTCGTACAGGCCGAGCAGCTCGGGGTCGTCGGCCGGCGGCTCGTCCTCGACGAACACGGCGACGTTGTCCATCAGCCGCGTCAGCTCCGGCGGAATCCGGTCCAGGGCCTCTGCGACGAGCTCCTCGAACTCCTCGCGCGTCATCTCCAGCACCCGGCCATTGTCGCCCCGGCGGGGGCGCCCGCAGCCGGTGGGGGGAAACCGTTTTGGCGATAGCTCCCCCGATCCCATATGCTTCTCACGTCCCCGACGCGCTGCAAAGTGCCCGGCGGGCCTTTAGCCCTCATCGTCTAGTGGCCCAGGACGCCGCCCTTTCAAGGCGGTAGCACGGGTTCGAATCCCGTTGGGGGTACGCAACACCATGTGCAAGACTTGCTCTTGCACACACCAGGTCCTGTGGAGCAGTTGGTTAGCTCGCCACCCTGTCAAGGTGGAGGTCGCGGGTTCAAGTCCCGTCAGGATCGCTGAGGCTGGAAACAGTCTCGTGGCTGGGTAGCTCAGTTGGTACGAGCGATCGCCTGAAAAGCGATAGGTCGCCGGTTCGACCCCGGCCCCAGCCACAAAAGGAAGGCCCCGTCCATTGGACGGGGCCTTCCGCGTTCTACCCCTCCTCCTGCTCCGCCCGGGCGGAGCGACGCCACCGCACCACTCCGAAGGCGAGGGCGCCCGCGCCAACGAGGGCGAGCAGCGCCCAGTCCGGGACGGCGTCCGCGAGGGAGCCGACCCACCGTTCGACGGCGTACGAGTCGTCCACGTCCAGCAGCCCGGGCAGGGCGCTCGCCCCGTCGTAGGCGAGGAACAGCGCGCCCAGGGTGATGAAGAACAGCCCGGACAGCAGTGAGGTCGTGTGGAGTTCGAAGCGGCCCGCCCGGAAGGCCCGGCCGCGCAGCCAGCGCCGCCGGCCGAGGTCGAAGCGCTCCCAGAGCAGGGCCAGCACGAACAGCGGTACGGCCATGCCGAGGGCGTACACCGCGAGCAGCAGACCGCCGTAGACCGGGCTGCCGCTGACGGCGGCCACCGTCAGGACGCTGCCGAGGATCGGGCCCGCGCAGAAGCCGGCCAGCCCGTAGACCGCGCCGAGGGCGTACACCGACAGGGCGGTGGTCGGGCGGATCCGGCCGGACAGCTCGGTGATCCGCCGCGGGGCGAAGCCGAGGCCCAGGATCTGGGCGAGGCCGAGCGCGACGATCAGCCAGCCGCCCGTGAGGACGAGCAGGTCGCGGTTGCCGTGGAGGAAGCGGCCCGCGTAGGAGCCCGCCGCGCCCATCGGTACGAGGGTGCTCGCGAGGCCCGCGTAGAAGATCCCGGTGCGTGCCAGGAGCCGTGAGCGGGAGTCGATGGAGTAGGCGAAGAAGGCGGGCAGCAGCAGGGCGCTGCACGGGCTGAGCAGGGCGAGGAGTCCGCCGAGCAGGGCGGCCAGGTATCCGATGTGGGTCACGGCTTGGCCGCCTGCTTGGCTTCGGCCTTGGCCTTGGCGATGGCTGCGGTGAAGGCGTCCAGGGGCTGGGCCCCGGCGATGGGCCGCCCGTTGACGAGGAAGGAGGGGGTGGACTGGACGCCGATGCGGTAGCCCTCCTCCTGGTCGCGGCGCAGGGCGGCCGCGGCCTGCTCGCCGGCCAGGTCGGCCTTGAAGCGGTCCAGGTCCGGGACGCCGGCCTCGCGGGCCAGCTCGACGAGCCGGTCCTCGCCGAAGCCCTTGGCCTTGGCGCCCTCGGCGTACGCGGCGGCGTGGAAGGCGGTGAAGCGGTCCTGCTGCCCGGCGGCCCAGGCGGCCTTGGCGGCGGCCTCGGACTCGGCGCCGAAGATCGGGAAGTTGCGCCACTCGATGCGGAGGGTGCCGTCCTCGACGTAGCGCTTCACCAGTTCGGGTTCGGTGTCGCGGGCGAACTTGCCGCAGTAGCCGCACTTGAAGTCGGAGTACTCGATGAGGACGACGGGCGCGTCGGCGCGGCCGACGGCGAGCTTGTCGCCGGGCTCGCGGCGGGCGAGCGCCTTGAGCTCGGCGGCGGGGTCGGTACGGGGGGCGGCGGTCGCGGCTGCGGTGTCGCGGCGCGGCTCCTCCTGGGGGGCGGTGGCCTGCCAGGACACCAGCCCGAGGGCGACGGTGGCGACGGCGACCCCGGCGGAGATCAGCAGGGGCTTGCGGGACGAGCGGGACATGGGTGTGCTCCAGGACTGCGTGGCTGCGTGCGGTGAAAGGGGGGTGGCGGTCCCCCCTACACCCGCATCACGGACAGCTCCACCGGCTTCGGCGCGCGCTGGCCGGGCCCGCGTACGAGGACCCGTGCGCGGGACACGTCGTGCGGGCGCACCTGCTCGGGCGCGTTCCGCCCGGCCGCGAGCTGCGCGTGCTCCTGGCCCCCGCCCCGGGGCAGCACCCCGGCCCCGTGCCCGTGCCCGTGCCCTCCGGGACCGCAGGAGGGCCCCCGCTCCCCGCCCGGCCCGGCAGCCGGATCCGGCCCGGCGCCCGCCCCGCCCGCGGCGGCGTCCGCCCGCGGTGCCGGACGCGACTCCGGACCGACGGCCACTCCTGGTGCCGGACGCGACTCCAGGCCGACGGCCACCCCCGGGCCCGGACCCCGGTCCGGGACCAGGCGTTCCGCCCCGGCCGGGGCATGGACGGGCCCACGGGCCGGGCTCAGCTCCGGCGACCCGGCCGGGTCCGCGCCGCGGCCCTGCTCCGGTCCGCCCGCGCCGGCACCCGCCTCCGGGGCCGGACCCCGCTCCGCGGGCGCCCGTACCGCCCCGGCCGGGGCGGACGCGGCAGCGGGGGCCGGCCTCCCGCCCTCGTCCGCGCCGGCGCCGCGCCCTGGGGCGGCTGCCGCCCCAGGGCCCGCGGTCCGGTCCGGGGCCACCTGGCGCGGCTCGGCCGGGGCAGCGGCCACCCGCAGGTCCGGACCCCGGTCCGGGGGCCCCGGTACCCGCCCGGCCAGGGCAAGGGCGAGGGCGAGGCCCAGGAGCAGCACCAGCCCGGCGGCAGCCCGGCGGTTCCACGGGCTGGGACGGAAGGACAAGGGTGGGCGGCCTCTCACTCGCACAACTGGGGGACTCGTCCCGAAATGGTACGGGGAGGGGCACAAATGCGTTCGCCACCCGCCCGGCCCAGGTGAGATCCTCGATCAGGTATGTCTACTTCCTTCGCCGCCCTGCAGACGCTTCTCGGTGAGATCTCCCTCCGTGACGCGCACCGCCTCGGCCGCCGCCTCGAGGGCGCCCGCCGTATCCGCAAGCCCGAGGCCCGGCAGGCCGTGCTCGACGAGATCGCCGCGGAGGCCGAGAAGGCCGCCGCGCGACTGGCCGGCCGCGCCTCGCGCATGCCGGAGGTCACGTATCCCGAGAACCTGCCCGTCAGCCAGAAGAAGGACGAGATCGCCGAGGCGATACGCGACCACCAGGTCGTGATCGTCGCGGGCGAGACCGGCTCCGGCAAGACCACGCAGATCCCCAAGATCTGCATGGAGCTGGGGCGCGGCGTCCGGGGCATGATCGGGCACACCCAGCCCCGACGGATCGCCGCCCGCACGGTCGCGGAGCGCATCGCGGAGGAGCTGAAGTCCGAGATCGGGCAGACCGTCGGCTGGAAGGTCCGCTTCACCGACCAGGTGGACCAGGACTCGACCTTCGTGAAGCTGATGACGGACGGCATCCTGCTCGCCGAGATCCAGACGGACCGCGAGCTGCGCGCCTACGACACGATCATCATCGACGAGGCGCACGAGCGGTCGCTGAACATCGACTTCCTGCTCGGCTACCTGGCCACGCTGCTGCCGAAGCGCCCCGACCTGAAGGTGGTCATCACCTCGGCGACCATCGACCCGGAGCGGTTCTCCCGGCACTTCGGGGACGCTCCGATCGTCGAGGTCAGCGGGCGGACGTACCCGGTGGAGGTGCGGTACCGGCCGCTGCTGGAGGAGGACTCCGAGGAGAGCGACCGCGACCAGATCACCGCGATCTGCGACGCCGTCGACGAGCTCCAGGGCGAGGGCCCGGGCGACATCCTGGTCTTCCTCTCCGGTGAGCGGGAGATCCGCGACACCGCCGACGCGCTGGTCAAGAAGAAGCTCCGCTTCACGGAGGTGCTGCCCCTCTACGCCCGGCTGTCGCACGCCGAGCAGCACCGGGTGTTCCAGGCGCACACCGGCCGCCGGATCGTCCTCGCGACGAACGTCGCCGAGACCTCCCTGACCGTCCCCGGCATCAAGTACGTGATCGACCCGGGCACGGCCCGCATCTCCCGCTACAGCCACCGCACGAAGGTGCAGCGGCTGCCGATCGAGCGGATCAGCCAGGCCAGCGCCAACCAGCGCAAGGGCCGCTGCGGCCGTACCAGTGACGGCATCTGCATCCGGCTGTACTCCGAGGACGACTTCAACGGCCGGCCGGAGTTCACGGACGCCGAGATCCTGCGGACGAACCTGGCGTCCGTCATCCTCCAGATGACCGCGGCCGGGCTCGGCGAGATCGAGAAGTTCCCGTTCATCGACCCGCCGGACCACCGCAACATCCGCGACGGCGTGCAGCTGCTCCAGGAGCTGGGCGCGCTGGACCCGGCCGAGAAGGACCACCGCAAGCGGCTCACCCCGATGGGCCGCCAGCTCTCCCAGCTCCCGGTGGACCCGCGGCTGGCCCGCATGGTCGTGGAGGCGGACAAGAACAACTGCGTCCGCGAGGTCATGGTCATCGCGGCGGCCCTGTCCATCCAGGACCCGCGGGAGCGGCCGTCGGACAAGCAGACGCAGGCGGACCAGAACCACGCCCGGTTCAAGGACGAGACGAGCGACTTCCTCTCGTACCTGAACATGTGGCGGTACGTCCGCGAGCAGCAGAAGGAGCGCGGCTCGTCCTCGTTCCGCCGGATGTGCAAGCAGGAGTACCTGAACTTCCTGCGGATCCGGGAGTGGCAGGACATCTACGCCCAGCTGCGTTCGGTGGCGCGGACGATGGGGATCCACGTCAACGAGGCCGACGGCGCCGAGACCAACATCCACATCTCGCTGCTGGCCGGCCTGCTGTCGCACATCGGCCTGAAGGACACCGACAAGAACGAGTACCTGGGCGCGCGGTCGGCGAAGTTCGCGGTGTTCCCGGGGTCGGCGCTGTTCAAGAAGCAGCCGAAGTTCCTGATGTCGGCGGAGCTGGTGGAGACCTCGCGGCTGTGGGCGCGGGTGAACGCCAAGGTGGAGCCCGAGTGGGTGGAGCCGCTCGCCCAGCACCTGATCAAGCGCACGTACAGCGAGCCGCACTGGGAGAAGGACCAGGCGGCCGTGATGGCGTACGAGAAGGTCACGCTGTACGGCGTGCCGATCGTCGCCCAGCGGAAGATCAACTACGGCCGGATCGACCCCGAGGTGTCGCGGGAGCTGTTCATCCGCAACGCGCTGGTCGAGGGCGACTGGCGGACCCACCACAAGTTCTACGCCGACAACCGCAAGCTGCTGACCGAGGTCGAGGAGCTGGAGAACCGGGCGCGGCGCCGCGACATCGTCGTGGACGACGAGACCCTGTTCGACTTCTACGACCAGCGGATCCCGGAGCACGTGGTCTCGGGGGCGCACTTCGACTCCTGGTGGAAGCACAAGAAGCGCGAGGAGCCCGAACTCCTCGACTTCGAGCGCGAGATGCTGCTGACGGAGAAGGCGGCCGGGGTCACCAAGGCCGACTATCCGGATTCCTGGCGGCAGGGGCAGCTGAAGTTCCGGGTGACGTACCAGTTCGAGCCGGGCGCGGACGCGGACGGTGTGACCGTGCACGTTCCGCTCCAGGTGCTGAACCAGGTCACGGACGAGGGCTTCGACTGGCAGATCCCGGGTCTGCGGGAGGAGGTCGTCACGGAGCTGATCCGTTCGCTGCCGAAGCCGATCCGCCGGCACTACGTGCCGGCGCCGAACTACGCGACGCGTTTCCTGCAGACGGCGCATCCGATGCAGGAGCCGCTGCCCGTGACGCTGGCGCGCGAGCTGCACCGGATGGTGGGCGTGCCGGTGACGGCGGAGGACTTCGACCTCGGCCGGATCCCGGACCACCTGAAGATCACGTTCCGGATCGTCGACGAGCGGCGCCGCAACCTCGCCGAGGACAAGGACCTGGAGGCGCTGCGGCTGAAGCTGAAGCCGAAGGCCCGCCAGGCCCTCTCCAAGGCCGCGGCCGCCACCGCCGAGCGGGCGGGCGGGGAGTCCCTGGAGCGGACCGGTCTGACGGACTGGACGATCGGCACCCTGGAGAAGGTCTTCGAGACCCGCCGGGCCGGCCAGCCGGTGAAGGCGTACCCGGCGCTGGTGGACGACGGGACGAGCGTCTCCGTACGGCTCTTCGACACGGAGGCCGAGCAGCAGCGGGCGATGTGGCTCGGCACGCGGCGCCTGATCCTGCTGAACATCCCGGTGAACCCGGCGAAGTTCGCCTCGGACAAGCTGTCGAACCAGCAGAAGCTGGCGCTGTCGCGCAATCCGCACGGCTCCATCCAGGCGCTGTTCGACGACTGCGCTACGGCGGCCGCCGACAGGCTGATCGCCGACCACGGCGGTCCCGCCTGGGACGAGGCGGGCTTCCGCCGGCTCTACGACAAGGTCCGGGCCGACCTGGTGGACACGACGGTGCGGACGGTCGGGCAGGTGCAGCAGGTCCTGGCGGCCTGGCAGGCCTGTGAGCGGCGGCTGAAGGCGACCGGCAGCCTGGCCCTGATGGCCAACGTCGCGGACGTGAAGGCGCAGCTGGCGGCGCTGATGCCGGCCGGCTTCGTGACCCTGACCGGGCTGAAGCGGCTGCCGGACCTGATGCGCTATCTGGTGGCGGCCGACCGGCGGCTCCAGCAGATGCCGACGGGCGCCCAGCGCGACACGACGCGCATGGAGAAGGTCCACGAGATGCGGGACGAGTACCTGTGGCTGCTGGAGCAGTTGCCGAAGGGCCGGCCGGTCCCGGAGGCGGTCACGGAGATCCGCTGGATGATCGAGGAGCTGCGGGTCAGCTACTTCGCGCACGCCCTCGGGACGGCGTATCCGATCTCCGACAAGCGGATCGTGAAGGCGGTGGACGCGGCGGCGCCGTGATCCGGTTCGACCGCACCCCCTGAGCTGCTGTACAGTCTGTTTCGCAGCCGCGCCAGTCGGCCGCGAATCAAGGTCCTGTGGAGCAGTTGGTTAGCTCGCCACCCTGTCAAGGTGGAGGTCGCGGGTTCAAGTCCCGTCAGGATCGCAGAAACGTCAGGGCCCGTATCCCCCAAGGGATGCGGGCCCTGACGCGTATCCGGGTACCGGGTCGTGCGCGCGGTGCCGACGGGCCCGGCGGCCGGCCGCGACGTGATCGACCGAGGCGTGCGGCGCCCCTGAGGGGCCACCTGGGGGCCTCGGCGCCCCCCCGGGCACTTCCCGGGTCACCGACGCGGCCCGGGGGCCTTGAAGGGGCCCTTGAGCGGTCCGGGGGAACACATCGCCCAGAGGGGAGAAATCCCCCATACGCATGAGGCGCTCTGTACCGGACCTCCCTTTACGGGGGGCATTGCCGGATGTACAAGAGTTATCAGCTGTGACGGGAGTCACCGCATGAGTTTTTGAGATGCGTACGTTTATCGGACCCATACGCATGCTCGATTTAATATGTGCAATGGCACCCACCCTGCCGGCGCCCGGAGGTGACGGGATCCCGGACCCCCTCCCAGGGCCGCCCGGGGGTGCCCCGGACACAAAAAAGATCGCGCTGGACCCGGCGGAGTCCAGCGCGATCGAACGGCAGTGAGCCTGTTGGGGCAGGCCCAGCCGATGAAGCCATGTGGGTTTCATCGGATTGGGGGATCCGACACGTACCCGTTAATGCGGTGTTGCTGCGGGACCTCAGGCCTCGCTGCGCTGCTGCGGAATTCCCGCGAGCAGTGCGCGAACCTCGGCCTCGCGGTAACGGCGGTGTCCACCCAGGGTGCGGATGGACGTGAGCTTGCCAGCCTTGGCCCAGCGGGTGACCGTCTTCGGGTCCACGCGGAACATCGTGGCAACCTCAGCCGGGGTCAGCAGCGGCTCGGCATCAGGGGTGCGAGCGGTCATGAGCGGCCTCCTCGGGAGAACCGAACCATCTCGGTTCTTTCCTCTAAATTCTGCACCTTGGCCCGCGTTGCCCGAAATGGACATACGCAGGCCGAGTCGGTTATAGGACGAACGGCTTGTCCTCGGCACTACAACTACACCATCCGTCCAGCCTCGACGGCCAAACCGATGGAATTGCCCTCCGAGGTGTTCATCAGCGGCGGAAGCCGATGGACCGCCCTATAACGGACAGTCACCCCACTGTGACGATCAGTCACAGAGCGATCAGGAGTCGTCAGACCCCCCATAGAGTGCAATACCGAGCATTCCGCCCAAAGTTGGGTGGAAGGAACCCTCCCCGGACTCCTTGTCCTATTTTGGCACGAGGGTAGGGGATGGGCGCAAGGGTGTGGATAGTGCGTTCCGTCACGCTTGGGCCAATGGCCCGTATCGGGACGTAGGTCCTGGAACTAAGACCCTAATGCGGTGATCGAACCCCTGATCTGCGTATTGTGGCCGATCGGCCGATGACAACCGATACGGGCGATACGCGAGGGGTCCGAACGGGTACCGAACGGGATTCGTACATGATCCCCACAGGCCCCCGGTTCCGAAAGGCCCAAAGCCCTCCTAGTTCGCGAAGAGCCTCTCCCGGACCGCCCGCCACCGCAGCGAGAGCTCCCCGTACACCTGCGCGGCGCCCTCCCCGTCGCCCGCCCGCAGGGCCGCGAGGCCCTCCGCCAGGTCACGGGCCGACCGGTCCCCGGCCAGCCCGTCAGCCGGCAGCGCGTGCAGCAGCCCCCCGTAGTCCAGTTCGACCATCGAGCGCGGATGGAACTCCTCCAGCCAGCTCCCGACCTCCACCAGCCCGTCCGCCAGCGGCCCGTAGCCCCGGCCCTCCTCCGCCCGCAGCGTCCGCAGCGCCCGCGCGAGCCGCCGCCGGGCCTGCACCATCGGCGTCCGGTAGCGCAGCAGCTCGCCCGGCAGGTACTCCCGCTCCTCGTCCGCCACCAGCACGAACCAGCGCAGCGGGACCTGCCACACCCCGGTCCGGATCCACGGCCGCCCGTCCGGGTTCCGCTCGCGCCAGGCCTCGTACGCCTCGGCGGCCCGGCGCCGCTGCGCCGGCGGCAGCGCCGCGTCCAGCACCGGGCGCGGGAACTCGGCGACCAGCTCCTGCAGCGCCAGCCAGCCGCGCAGCCGGGTCCGCCAGGGGCACACCAGCAGCACCCCGTCCCGCTCCGCCGTGAAGGCGTCCCCGCTCTCGTGCACCGGGACCCCGACCACGGGGACCCGTACCAAATCGGAGAGCGAGCGCCGCAGTTCGTCCTGGGCCGTCGGGGCGTTCCCGCGCCGGGCGTACGCCGCCCAGTGCGTGCGCTCGGGCTCCGCGAACGCCGCCAAGGGCTCGTACACGCGCAGGTAGGAGGCGTACGGGACGGCCGGCGCGGGCCGTGGGGATTCGCTCACCCACCGGTCCTCCCCTTTTTGGCGCCCGGGCTCACCTCCGGGGCCCGGGTAACACGGGAGTGTTCCGATCCCCGGACAGGGGCTACCGCCGCGCGCCGCAGGTCTTACTCTGCTCCCAGCACGCCCTCCCCCACCCACAGGGCGGGCGTCTTTCCGCCGCATCTCTTCCATGGGAGTCACCACCGTGACCGAAATGACCGACGGCGTCCTGCACACCCTGTTCCGTTCGGAGCAGGGCGGCCACGAGCAAGTCGTGCTGTGCCAGGACCGAGCCACGGGCCTCAAGGCCGTCATCGCCATCCACTCCACCGCCCTGGGCCCCGCCCTCGGCGGCACGCGCTTCCACGCGTACGCCTCGGACGAGGAAGCCGTCCGCGACGCGCTGAACCTCTCGCGCGGCATGTCCTACAAGAACGCCCTCGCCGGTCTCGACCTCGGCGGCGGCAAGGCCGTGATCATCGGCGACCCCTCCACCCTCAAGAGCGAGGAACTCCTGCTGGCCTACGGCCGGTTCGTGGAGTCGCTCGGCGGCCGCTACGTCACCGCCTGCGACGTCGGCACGTACGTCGCGGACATGGACGTCGTCGCCCGCGAGACCCGCTGGGCCACCGGCCGCTCCCCCGAGAACGGCGGCGCCGGCGACTCCTCCGTGCTCACCGCCTACGGCGTATTCCAGGGCATGCGCGCCAGCGCCCAGCACCTGTGGGGCGACCCGACGCTGCGCGGCCGCAAGGTCGGCGTCGCGGGTGTCGGCAAGGTCGGCAAGCACCTGGTGCGGCACCTGCTGGAGGACGGCGCCGAGGTCGTGATCACGGACGTCCGCGAGGAGTCCGTCCGCGAGCTCCTCGACCTGCACCCGGACGCGAAGCTCAGCGCCGTCGCCGACACCGAGGCCCTGATCCGCGTGGAGGGCCTGGACATCTACGCCCCCTGCGCGCTCGGCGGCGCCCTGAACGACCACTCCGTCCCGGTCCTGACCGCCACGGTCGTCTGCGGCGCGGCGAACAACCAGCTCGCCCACCCCGGTGTGGAGAAGGACCTCGCGGACCGCGGGATCCTCTACGCCCCCGACTACGTGGTCAACGCGGGCGGGGTCATCCAGGTCGCCGACGAGCTGCACGGCTTCGACTTCGACCGGTGCAAGGCGAAGGCCTCGAAGATCTTCGACACCACGCTCGCCATATTCGCACGTGCGAAGGCGGACGGGATCCCGCCGGCCGCGGCGGCCGACCGGATCGCCGAGCAGCGGATGTCCGACGCCCTCGCGGAGCGGGCCGCGGCACGCAAGGCGTAGCCCTTCCGGGACCCGCCGGAGCGCGGCGAGACAGAACTCACTGCGCTTCGGCGGGTCGGCGGCCAGGAAAGCGTTAAAATCGCAGCTGACCAGCGAGTACGGGGTGTCCCGCTGGTTCTGTGGAGAGGCACGTCATGCGGGCGGCGTACCGTATGGCCGCGGAAGCAGGTACCGTTAAACCCCTACGGACGGTCTCTCCACGGAGAGCCCGCTCCGAACCATGAACGCGTGTCAGACTCTGGGGCCGTCGAGCCCCGTCACCGAGGGGGTCGAGCCATGGGGCGCGGCCGGGCCAAGGCCAAGCAGACAAAGGTCGCCCGCCAGCTGAAGTACAACAGCGGCGGGACTGACCTCTCGCGTCTGGCCAATGAGCTGGGCGCATCGCAGACAGAGCCGCTGCCTATCAGCGCGCCGGTCGAAGTCGATGACGATCTGGACGACGACGACCCGTACGCCAAGTACGCGGATCTGTACAACGATGACGACGAGGACGAGGACGAGCAGTCCGGTCCCTCGGCGCACCGTCGCGGGGCTTGACGCACCGATCCTCTGTTCACGGCGTGCGGACCCGCAGGCTGACTGAACTTGTTCCACTTGTGCCGAAACCCGGTCCAGGGCATCGCCCCGGACCGGGTTTCAGTGCTGCTCAGACCGCGTAGCTCCCGGTCAGGGTCGCGCCCTCGGCGTGGTCGCCCCGGTCGAGGATCTCGCCGGCGACCCAGGCCTCGACGCCCCGGTCGGCCAGGGTGGTCAGGGCCACGTCCACCGACTCCTGCGGGACCACGGCCATCATGCCGACGCCCATGTTCAGGGTCTTCTCCAGCTCCAGCTGCTCGACGCTGCCGGCCTTGCCGACCAGGTCGAAGATCGCGCCGGGCGCCCAGGTGGAGCGGTCGACGGTGGCGTGCAGGTGGTCCGGGATGACCCGGGCGAGGTTCGCCGCGAGGCCGCCGCCCGTGATGTGCGAGTACGCGTGGACCTCGGCCGTCCGGGTGAGGGCCAGGCAGTCCAGCGAGTAGATCTTGGTCGGCTCCAGCAGCTCCTCGCCAAGGGTCCGGCCGAGCTCGTCGACGTGCTGGTCCAGGGACATCCCGGCCCGGTCGAAGAGGACGTGCCGGACGAGCGAGTACCCGTTCGAGTGAAGGCCGGACGAAGCCATCGCGATGACGGCGTCCCCCGTACGGATGCGATCGGCGCCCAGGAGGCGGTCGTACTCGACCACGCCGGTGCCGGCGCCGGCGACGTCGAAGTCGTCCGGTCCGAGCAGGCCCGGGTGCTCGGCGGTCTCGCCGCCGACGAGGGCGCAGCCGGCGAGGACGCAGCCCTCGGCGATGCCCTTGACGATGGCGGCGACACGCTCGGGGTGCACCTTGCCGACGCAGATGTAGTCCGTCATGAAGAGCGGCTCGGCGCCGCAGACGACGATGTCGTCCATGACCATGGCGACCAGGTCGTGGCCGATGGTGTCGTACACGCCCAGCTGGCGGGCGATGTCGACCTTGGTGCCCACGCCGTCGGTGGCCGAGGCCAGCAGGGGGCGCTCGTAGCGCTTGAGGGCGGAGGCGTCGAAGAGGCCGGCGAATCCGCCGAGGCCGCCGAGGACCTCGGGGCGCTGCGTCTTCTTCACCCACTCCTTCATCAGCTCGACGGCGCGGTCGCCCGCTTCGATGTCGACGCCGGCGGCTGCGTAGCTGGCACCGGTGGTCTTCTCTGTCATGACAGGCGAGAGCTTTCGTGTCGTTGCTGCGTGTGGTGCCGGGCCCCGGGAGAAGCCTCAAAGACAGGGCTCGGCGCAGGCGGAGCTGGAGCCGGGCCGGCCCGGGGAGGGCCGGCCCACGGGCCTACGGGCGGCGGAGCGCGTCGGCGGCGTCGGTGCCGCCCGCGAGCTCGTTCTCCAGGAGCTGCTTGCCCAGGAGCTGCGGGTCGGGCAGCTCCATGGGGTACTCGCCGTCGAAGCAGGCACGGCAGAGGTTGGGCTTCTGGATGGTGGTCGCCTCGATCATCGAGTCGAGCGAGATGTACGAGAGCGAGTCCGCGCCCAGCGACGTGGCGATCTCGTCGACCGTCATGCCGTTGGCGATCAGCTCGGCCCGGGTGGCGAAGTCGATGCCGAAGAAGCACGGCCACTTCACCGGCGGGGAGGAGATCCGGATGTGGACCTCGGCCGCACCGGCCTCGCGGAGCATCTTCACGAGGGCGCGCTGGGTGTTGCCGCGGACGATCGAGTCGTCGACGACGACGAGGCGCTTGCCCCGGATGACTTCCTTGAGCGGGTTGAGCTTGAGGCGGATGCCGAGCTGGCGGATCGTCTGCGAGGGCTGGATGAAGGTCCGGCCGACGTAGGCGTTCTTGACCAGGCCGGAGCCGTACGGGATCCCGCTGGCTTCGGCGTAGCCGACGGCGGCGGGCGTGCCGGACTCCGGCGTCGCTATCACCAGGTCGGCCTCGACCGGGGCCTCCTTGGCGAGGCGCCGGCCCATCTCGACGCGCGAGAGGTAGACGTTCCGGCCGGCGATGTCGGTGTCCGGGCGCGCCAGGTAGACGTACTCGAACACGCAGCCCTTGGGCTTCGCTTCTGCGAAGCGCGAGGTGCGCAGGCCGTTCTCGTCGATCGCGATGAGCTCGCCCGGCTCGACCTCGCGGACGAAGCTGGCGCCGCAGATGTCGAGGGCGGCGGTCTCGCTCGCGACCACCCAGCCGCGCTCCAGGCGGCCGAGGACCAGCGGGCGGATGCCCTGCGGGTCACGGGCGGTGTAGAGGGTTCCCTCGTCCATGAAGACCAGGGAGAAGGCGCCCTTGACCTGGGGGAGGACCTTGGCGGCCGACTCCTCGATGGTCAGGGGCTTGCCGTCCTCGTCGGTCTGTCCGGCGAGGAGGGCGGTGACCAGGTCGGTGTCGTTGGTGGCGGCCACCTGGGTGGCGCGGCCGTCCTGACGGGGGAGGTCGGCGACCATCTCGGCGAGCTCGGCGGTGTTCACCAGGTTGCCGTTGTGACCCAGGGCGATCGAGCCGTGGGCGGTCGCCCTGAAAGTGGGCTGAGCGTTCTCCCAGACGGACGCTCCGGTGGTCGAGTAGCGGGCGTGACCGACCGCGATATGACCTTGGAGGGATCCGAGGGAGGTTTCGTCGAAGACCTGGGAAACGAGGCCCATGTCCTTGAAGACGAGGATCTGGGAACCGTTGCTCACAGCGATTCCCGCGGACTCTTGTCCGCGGTGCTGCAGTGCATACAGTCCGAAGTAGGTGAGCTTGGCGACCTCTTCACCCGGAGCCCAGACACCGAAGACGCCGCAAGCGTCCTGGGGGCCCTTCTCACCGGGGAGCAGGTCGTGGTTGAGTCGTCCATCACCACGAGGCACGCCACCGAGTGTAGGCGAGATCGACCACTGGTCCGAATTGGGGACGGCCGGGAAATCTCACAGCACAGAGGGTGACGGGGCGGCCCCGTCTCGTATTCCGATCACTTTGTTGACAGCTACGAGGGAATTCGTACAGGCTCTCGCCCCATGCAGCCTCTCGGTGACCGTGCCGTCACCCTCGTCGAGCGCCGCCACGTAGACCTGGTCCGTGTCGCGAGCGCCATCTGTCGCTGTTCTGCGTAGTCACAACTCTTTCTGCTTCTTCCTGATTTCGCCCGCCCAGCCCCGCCCTGCCGTGCCGCGCGCCGTTGCGCGCCCGCCCGGGGCAGGGGCGGCCGGGCCGGGCCTTGGAGTTCCCGTGTCTTCGTACAACAGCAAGCTGTCCCGCCGTGCCTTCGGAGGGGCCGTCGGAGCGACCGCGGCCACCGCCGCCGTGGGGCTCGGCGCCGCTCCGGCACAGGCCGCCGACGCCCGTGAGGCGGGCCCGGAGGAGCGCGAGTTCCGGGCCGCGCGGGGCCGGCAGTCGCGCCGTCCGAACATCCTGTTCATCCTCGGGGACGACCTCGGCTGGGCCGACCTCTCCTCGTACGGCTCCCCGCACATCAAGACCCCGAACCTGGACCGCCTCGCCCGCCAGGGGGTCCGCTTCACCGACGCCTACTCCGGCTCCGCGACCTGCTCCCCGACCCGGTTCAGCCTGTACACCGGGCGCTACCCGGCCCGTACCAAGGGCGGTCTGGCGGAGCCGATCGCCGACAAGTCGGCGGGCCTGGACCCGACGCACCCGACGCTGGCCTCGCTGCTGAAGGAGGCCGGCTACGCCACCGCGCTGATCGGCAAGTGGCACGCCGGCCACCTGCCCGACCACAGCCCGACGAAGTCCGGCTGGGACACCTTCTTCGGGAACTTCGGCGGGGCCCTGGAGTACTACTCCAAGCTGGGCCTGGGCGGCGAGTACGACCTCTACGAGGGCGACGCCGCGTACAAGGACCTGCGCTACTACACGCGGATCATCACGGAGCGGGCGAGCGAGTACGTCTCCCGCGACCACGGCGGCAAGCCGTGGCTGCTGAACCTGAACTTCACCACTCCGCACTGGCCGTGGATCGCCGACGGGGACACCGCCGAGAGCGCCGAGATCGTCCGGCGGATCAAGGCGGGCGACGCGCGGGCCCTGTGGCACCAGGACGGCGGCTCGGTCGAGAAGTACAAGCAGATGGTCGAGGACCTCGACCGGTCGGTCGGCGAGGTGCTGAAGGCGCTGAAGCGCTCCGGCCAGGAGGACGACACCCTGGTCGTCTTCTCCAGCGACAACGGCGGCGAGCGGTTCTCCTACAACTGGCCGCTGTCCGGCAACAAGGCCTCGCTCCAGGAGGGCGGGATCCGCGTGCCGAACATCGTCCGCTGGCCCGCCCGGCTGGACGGCGGCCAGGTCAGCCGGGTGCCCGTGTTCAGCCCCGACTGGACCGCGACCCTGCTGGAGGTGGCCGGCACCCGGCCGCACCGGGCGTACCCGCTGGACGGGGTGAGCCTGGCCGGGTACCTGCTGCGCGGCGAGCGGGTCGCCGAGCGGAACCTGTTCTGGCGGGTGCGCGGGGAGCGGGCGCTGCGCCGGGGCGACTGGAAGTACTACCGCGGCAAGTCGGGGCGCGACCAGCTGTTCAACCTGGCCGGGGACCTGCGGGAGCAGGCCGACAGGGCGGCCGTCGAGCCGGCCCGGCTGGCGGAGCTGCGGGGGGCCTGGGAGGCGGTCGACAAGGGCCTGCTGCCCTACCCGGCCTGACCCCTCACTCCGCGGCGGACGCGGCCTCGGCGGTGGCGGTGCTGCCGTCCGGGGCGGTGAGGGTGAGGGTCCCGCCCTGGACCTTCCAGGTCAGGGGCCCGGCGCCGAAGAGGGTGGTCAGGGCCCGCTCCACCTCCCCCGCCGTGCCCTCGCACGCCATCCGGGTGCTGGTCACCGGGCCGAAGGTCACGGTGGTGCCGTCGACCGCGGCCGGGGCGCTGAACCGGTTGCAGCCGAGGGTGCCGCTCGCCTGGCCCTCGGGGGTGAGGGTGAAGCGGGCCTCCCGGTCGGCGGGGGCGGTGGTCCCGGCGACGGAGCGCACGGTCCAGGCGGTCGCGGTGAGCGGGGCGTCCGGGACGGGCGCCGTGGTGGGGGTCTGCACGGTCGGGGCGGCGTCGCCGCCGTCCTGACCGGCCGCACTGCACGCGGTCAGGGCCAGTACGAGGGCCGGGGCGCCGGTCGCGAGGAGCCTGAGGGTACGCATGCCCCTGGGACGGTGCCGGCGCCCGGCCGGTTCCGTCCCGCTCAGCCCATCAGGGGCAGCAGCCCGGACAGGTCGGCGCGCTCGCCGCTGGCGCTGACCCGGGCGGCGTCCAGTTCCGCGGCCCAGCCGGTACGGCCCGTCGCGAGCCGGATCCAGGTCAGCGGGTCGGTCTCCACCACGTTCGGCGGGGTGCCGCGGGTGTGGCGGGGGCCCTCGACGCACTGGACCACCGCGAAGGGCGGCACCCGTACCTCGACGGATCCGCCGGGGGCCTTGAGCGCGAGGGCGTCGGCGAGGAGGCGCGTACAGGCCGCCAGGGCCTGCCGGTCGACCGGGATGCCTAGGCCCGCGGCGCGGTTGAGGTCGTCGGTGTGGACGACCAGCTCGACGGTGCGGGTGACCAGGAAGTCGGCCAGGGTCATGTCCCCGATCCACAGGTCCAGCACCCGGCTGCCGGGGTTGGCCTCCAGCGCCGCGGCGAGGCGGGCGCCGGCCTGCTCGTACAGCTCGGGGAGCGGGGCGCCGGTCAGGGTCTCCCGGGCGGCCTCGGAGATCTTCCCGGCGAGGGAGGCGGTGGCGAAGGGCCACTCGACGGCGGTCAGCTCGGCGACGGCGGCGGGCGGCCGGGCGAGGCCGCGGCCCAGCGAGTCGGCGATCCACGCGACGTGCGCGGCGAGCTCGGCCACGCTCCACTCCCCGAGCCCGCTGGGCCGCGCGAGCTGCTCGGGGGTCAACTCCCCGACGGCCCGGGCCACATGCCCGAACTGGGCGGTGACCGCGGCGCGGATCTTCGCCTGGTCGTAGGTGCGCGGCTTCTTCTTGGCGGGCGGCATGGCCCGACCCTACTCGGGTGCGGGCAGCACGAGTCCGGTGCAGCCGTGCCGCGCGGCCGTCGCGGTGGCGTAGGCCGTGAAGACCTCGTCCAGCCGCGGGCCGAGCACCTGGTCGTAGCGGTAGGCCGTGGTCATGCCGAAGACGGCGGGGCGGCCGCCGCAGGTGGCCGACGCGTACACGACGCGGTTCTCGCGGCCGGCCTGGCCCGCCGCGATGTCGTGGAGCCCGCCGGTGAAGGGCTTGACCCTCGTGCCGTCCGCGTCGTCCCCGAAGTAGGCGCGGGTCTGCAGCCACCAGGGGTTCGTGAGGAGGTCCGAGGGGCCGCCGGCCCGGACGCCCTCGGCGAGGAGCTCGGCCCGGATGCCGCGCCGCGTGTCCGTGCCGAGCACGAGGACGCAGGACTCCTGCGCCGCCCGCTCCGCCGGCGGGGTGCCGAGCGCCCGGTCGGGCAGCCGCTTCCGGTCCGGGCGGCCGTGCAGGTGGGCCGCGTACCAGGCGCAGCCGCCGGTCGCGCGGTCCGCGGGGCCGAGGTCCCGCCCGGGGGCGGGCAGGTCGGCGGGGAGTTCGGGCGGGGTGGTCTCGCAGCCCTTGCGCTGCGCCGCCCGCACCGCCGCCGTGCGGGCGATGGCGGCCAGTGCCCTGCGGTCGCCGGCGGTCGGTTCCCCGTACCGGGCGGTCGCGGTGGCCCTGAAGGAGGTCACCCCGGCGGCGTCCTCACGGCACACGGCCTCGACCGTGACGGAGCGCGCGGTGTGGCTGCCGGCCCTCCCGTCCCCGAGGGGAGCGGGGAGCGGGGCGGCGATCCGGTCGGTGACGTCCTCGGTGGGGTCCCTCGGGGCCCACGGGTCGACGGGCTCGTCGGCCGGGTCGAGGACGTGCAGGCCGGGCTGGGGCAGGGAGTGGACCTTGAGGGTGAGGTACGGGGGCCGGTCCCGCTCCCCGGCGCGGCCGCTGCGCAGCTCGCAGAGGTCGGGCAGGTCGGACAGGTCCAGCCGGTGCCCGTACGCGTCCTCGTCGGCCGACACCCGGTCCCGGCCTCCGTCCAGCCGCAGCACCGCGTCCGGGTCGGCCAGGTCCGCGCACGCCTGCCTGATCTCCGTACGGCTTTCCGCGCGGTGCTGCCCCGACCGGTGGGAGTCGTACAGGGCCCAGCCGCCGAGGAGCACGCCCGCCGCCCCGGCGGTGCAGAGCAGCGCGTTGAGGGCGTTGCGCCGTCGGCCCCGGTCCGGCAGCGGTCCGCCGCCGGACGGCTCCAGTGGTGCGAACATCCGGGCCTCCTGCGGCGACGACGCGACGCGGGCGACGCTACCAACGGGCGGCCCGGGCGGCCGCGGAAAACGGCGGGCCCCCGCCCGGAAGGGTTCCGGACGGGGGCCGCTGCGAGCGCGGGATCAGGCCAGCAGGCCCGGGATCGTCGCCTCGTGGGCCTCGCGGAGCTCGGCCAGGGGGAGGGTGAACTCGCCCTGGACCTCGATCGCGTCGCCGTCGACCACGCCGATGCGGGCGGCCGGCAGGCCCCGCGCACCGCACATGTCGGTGAAGCGGAGCTCCTCGCTGCGCGGGACGGCCACGATGGCGCGGCCCGCGGACTCGGAGAACAGGAAGGTGAACGCGTCCAGGCCCTCCGGGACGACCACGCGGGCACCGTTGCCGCCCTTGAGGCAGGACTCGGTGAGCGCCTGGACGACGCCGCCGTCCGACAGGTCGTGCGCGGCGTCGATCATGCCGTCGCGCGAGGCGGAGATCAGGATCTCGGCGAGCAGCTTCTCGCGGCCCAGGTCCACCTTGGGCGGCAGGCCGCCGAGGTGGTCGTGGACGACCTGGGACCAGGCCGAGCCGCCGAACTCCTCGGCCGTGTCGCCCAGCAGGTACAGCAGCTGGCCGGCCTCCGCGAACGCCATCGGCGTGCGGCGGTTGACGTCGTCGATGACGCCGAGGACCGCGACGACCGGGGTCGGGTGGATCGCGACGTCGCCCGTCTGGTTGTAGAGGGAGACGTTGCCGCCGGTCACCGGGGTGCCCAGCTCCAGGCAGCCGTCCGCGAGACCGCGGCAGGCCTCGGCGAACTGCCACATGACGTCCGGGTCCTCGGGGGAGCCGAAGTTCAGGCAGTCGGAGATCGCGAGCGGCTTGGCGCCGGTCGCGGCCACGTTGCGGTAGGACTCCGCCAGCGCCAGCTGCGCGCCCGTGTACGGGTCGAGCTTGGCGTAGCGGCCGTTGCCGTCGGTGGCCATCGCGACGCCGAGGTTGGTCTCCTCGTCGATGCGGATCATGCCGGCGTCCTCGGGCTGGGACAGCACGGTGTTGCCCTGCACGAAGCGGTCGTACTGGTCGGTGACCCAGGACTTCGAGGCCTGGTTCGGGGAGGAGACCAGGGCCAGGACCTGCGCGCGGAGCTCCTCGGAGGTCCCCGGCCGGGGCAGCTTGCCCGCGTCGTCCGCCTGGAGGGCGTCCTGCCAGGAGGGGCGCGCGTAGGGGCGGTTGTAGACCGGGCCCTCGTGGGCGACGGTGCCCGGGGGCACGTCCACGATCTGCTCGCCGTGCCAGAAGATCTCCAGGCGCTCGCCGTCGGTCACCTCACCGATGACGGTGGCGATGACGTCCCACTTCTCGCAGATCTCCATGAAGCGGTCGACGTGCTGCGGCTCGACGATCGCGCACATGCGCTCCTGCGACTCGCTCATGAGGATCTCCTCGGGCGAGAGCGTCGCGTCGCGCAGCGGCACGGTGTCGAGCTCGACGCGCATGCCGCCGGAGCCGGCGGAGGCGAGCTCGGAGGTCGCGCAGGAGAGCCCGGCGCCGCCGAGGTCCTGGATGCCCGCGACCAGCTTCTCCTTGAAGATCTCCAGGGTGCACTCGATGAGGAGCTTCTCCTGGAAGGGGTCGCCGACCTGGACGGCGGGGCGCTTGGTGGGCTTAGTGTCGTCGAAGGTCTCGGACGCGAGGACCGAGACGCCGCCGATGCCGTCGCCGCCCGTGCGGGCGCCGTAGAGGATGACCTTGTTGCCGGGGCCGGAGGCCTTGGCGAGGTGGATGTCCTCGTGCTTCATCACGCCGATGCAGCCGGCGTTGACCAGCGGGTTGCCCTGGTAGCACTCGTCGAAGACGACCTCGCCGCCGATGTTCGGCAGGCCCAGGCAGTTGCCGTAGCCGCCGATGCCGGCGACGACGCCCGGCAGGACGCGCTTGGTGTCGGGGTGGTCTGCCGCGCCGAAGCGCAGCGGGTCCACGACCGCGACCGGGCGGGCGCCCATCGCGAGGATGTCGCGGACGATGCCGCCGATGCCGGTGGCCGCGCCCTGGTAGGGCTCGATGTAGCTCGGGTGGTTGTGCGACTCGACCTTGAAGGTGACCGCGTAGCCCTGGCCGACGTCGACGACGCCGGCGTTCTCGCCGATGCCGACGAGCATGGCGTCGTTCTTGGGGGCCTTCTTGCCGAACTGGGCGAGGTGGACCTTGCTGCTCTTGTACGAGCAGTGCTCGGACCACATGACCGAGTACATGGCCAGCTCGGCGCCGGTGGGACGGCGGCCGAGGATCTCGCGGATCCGGGCGTACTCGTCCTCCTTGAGGCCGAGTTCCTTCCAGGGCTGGGAGGCGTCCGGGGTCTCGGTGGCGTTCTTTACGGTGTCGAGGCTCATGCGCTGACCAGCTTCTTCAGGACCGACGTGAAGAACGGGAGGCCGTCGGTGCGGCCGGTCCCGATCAGCGGCTCGACCGCGTGCTCGGGGTGCGGCATGAGGCCGACGACGTTGCCCGCGGCGTTGGTGATGCCGGCGATGTCGCGCAGCGAGCCGTTGGGGTTCACGTCCAGGTACCGGAAGGCCACTCGGCCTTCGGCCTCCAGTTCGTCGAGCGTGCGCTCGTCGGCGACGTACCGGCCGTCCATGTTCTTGAGCGGTACGGAGATCTCCTGGCCGGCGGTGTAGTCGCCGGTCCACGCGGTGTCCGCGTTCTCCACCCGCAGCTTCTGGTCGCGGCAGATGAAGTGGAGGTGGTTGTTGCGGAGCATCGCCCCCGGCAGCAGGTGGGCCTCGGTGAGGACCTGGAAGCCGTTGCAGATGCCGAGGACGGGCATGCCGGCCTTGGCCTGCTCGATGATGGTCTCCATCACCGGCGAGAACCGGGAGATGGCTCCGGCGCGCAGGTAGTCCCCGTAGGAGAAGCCGCCCGCGAGGACGACCGCGTCGACCTGGTGCAGGTCCTTGTCGCGGTGCCAGAGCGAGACCGGCTCGGCCCCCGCGAGGCGGACGGCGCGCAGCGAGTCACGGTCGTCGAGCGTTCCGGGGAACGTGACGACTCCGATGCGTGTGGTCACCGTCAGGCCTCGACCTTCACGGTGAAGTCTTCGATGACGGTGTTGGCGAGGAACGTTTCGGCCATCTTGTGGATGCGGTCGAGGGCGGCCTGGTCGACCGGTCCCTCCACCTCCAGTTCGAAACGCTTCCCCTGGCGGACGTCGGCGATCCCATCGAAGCCCAGGCGCGGCAGTGCACGCTGCACCGCCTGGCCCTGGGGGTCGAGGATCTCCGGCTTGAGCATGACGTCGACTACGACGCGTGCCACTGGCACTCCCGATGAGGTGGTTGGTGCGAAGGCGGTTCCCTCAGCGTACCCGCCCGAAATTTCTACGCGGGTAGATATCCGTCGGGTCCGAACCTGCGGCCGTTTCGGCTTCACCAACGCTTCGCAAAATCCACCGGAAAACCACGCCCTCGGGATTGCGACGGGACACGCGGGGATAATTAACTGGGCTTCGCAATTCAATGGGAATCGCGGTACAAAGGAATCAGCCGGGATTCCAACGGTTTGACGTATTCCACCGAAACATCCACACAGGCGACATCACCGCACGTCAGCGGGCGGCGACGGCGCACGAAGGGACCGATATCCGTGGCGCAGCGCGTAGTAGTCACGATCTCCGACGACATCGATGGCGGAGAAGCGGCGGAAACGGTCACGTTCGCCCTGGACGGTAAGTCGTACGAGATCGACCTCAATGCGGCCAACGCAAAGAAACTGCGGAAGAGCCTGGCCCCCTTCGTGGCCGCCGGCCGCCGCCGGTCCCGCTCCGGGAAGACGTTCAAGACGACGTCGATCGCGCCGGACCCGGCGGTGGTGCGGGCCTGGGCCCGCTCGCACGGGCACGACGTACCGCCGCGGGGCCGCATCCCCAAGACGGTCTACAGCGCGTACGAAGCCGCCCACTGACCGTCCGGCGGCCGCCCGGTGACCATCGGGCGGCCGTCCGTCCGATGGTCCGCCGACCCGGATTTGCCATGCACCCCCTCCGATCGGCTAGTGTGTGGATCACGCCGAGGGGCCAGGCCGAAAGGCAAGAACCCCGAAGTCGTGCGGGTGTAGTTCAGTAGCAGAACACCCCCCTTCCAGGGGGGAGGCGCAGTGTGCAATCCCTGTCACCCGCTCTGCACAGCTTTACCGACCACGGTTGTGGATCAGGTAGAGTAGTGCTCGCATCGCAACGACCCCGGTCGTAGCAGCATGCGGACGTAGCTCAGTTGGTAGAGCACCACCTTGCCAAGGTGGATGTCGCGCGTTCGAGTCGCGTCGTCCGCTCAGTGAACGAAGGCCCCGATCGGATTCCGATCGGGGCCTTCGTCATTTCCCCCTTCCTCTTTCGCTTTTGTGACGCGGCCCACATCCGATGACAAATGTCATCGCGGGCGGTGACAGCGTGCACTGCTCCGCCCGCCGGGCCGCCGCGAGGCTTGAGCCATGACCACCGACACAGTGATCCAGGCAGAGGAACTGCGCCGCGGCTACGCCGGGGGCTTCGAAGCCGTGCGGGGCGTCACCTTCTCCGTGGCGCGCGGCGAGGTCTTCGCCCTGCTCGGCACCAACGGCGCCGGCAAGACCTCCACGGTCGAGCTGCTGGAAGGGCTCGCCGCCCCGACCGCCGGGCAGGTCCGCGTCTTCGGCCTCGACCCCCACACCCGGCGCGCCGAGGTCCGCCCGCGGAC
Organism: Streptomyces sp. NPDC044002; assembly: GCF_056434525.1. Classification (NCBI taxonomy): domain Bacteria; kingdom Bacillati; phylum Actinomycetota; class Actinomycetes; order Kitasatosporales; family Streptomycetaceae; genus Streptomyces; species Streptomyces sp. NPDC044002. Next base: position 200,845 of record NZ_JBWKEZ010000006.1, on the reverse strand, counting down.
CGGGGTCATGCTCCAGGAGGGCGGCTTCCCCTCGGACCTGTCGGTGACCGAGACCGTCCGGATGTGGAGCGGGGTCACCACCGGTGCCCGCCCCGCGGCGGAGGTCCTGGAGCTGGTCGGACTGGCCGCACGGGCGTCCGTACGCGTCAAGCAGCTGTCCGGCGGCGAGCGGCGGCGGCTCGACCTCGCGCTCGCCCTGCTGGGCCGGCCCGAGGTGCTCTTCCTCGACGAGCCGACCACCGGCATGGACCCCGAGGGCCGCCAGGACACCTGGGCCCTCGTCCGGGAACTGCGGGCGCAGGGCACCACGGTGCTGCTGACCACGCACTACCTGGAGGAGGCCGAGCAGCTCGCCGACCGCCTCGCGATCCTCCACGAGGGGGAACTGGTCCTCTCCGGCACCCCCGAGGAGGTGACGGCCACCCAGCCGTCCCGGATCCGCTTCACCCTGCCCGCCGGAGTCCCGGCCGCCCGGCTCCCGCTGGAACTGCGCGCGGCAGCCGACGGGCAGCAGGTCGAGATCCGCACCGAACGGCTCCAGCACGACCTGGGCGCCCTGCTGACCTGGGCCGACACGGCCGGGGTGGCACTGGCCGGGCTCGACGCCCGCCACGCCTCCCTGGAGGAGGCCTTCCTGGAGATCGCCCGGAACCGGCGCCACGCGGGCACCGGCACTCTTGCCCACGACGACACGATGGCGGGGACCCGATGAACACCATGACCCTGAACCCCGGCCGGATCGCGGCACTCGGCCGCTCCGAACTGACGCTGCTGCTGCGCAACCGGGCCGCGCTGAGCGTGGCCGTGCTGCTGCCCGCCCTGATGGTGTTCGTCCTGCGCTCCTCCGTCGGCGGGGACACCGCGGCCGCCGTCGCCGAGGCCACCCTCACCGGTGGCATCGGGATGGTGCTGCTCCTCGTCGTCTACATGAACCTGGTCTCCGCGTACGTGGCCCGCCGCGAGGAACTCGTACTGAAGCGGCTGCGCACCGGCGAGGCCGGCGACCTGGAGATCCTCGCCGGGAGCGCGCTGCCCGCCACCGCCATCGCCCTCGCCCAGATCACCGCGCTCACCGTGGCCGGCGCCGCGGTGCTGGACGCCCCGATGCCCGCCAACCCGGCGCTGGTGGCCGCCGGCGTGCTCGCCGCGATACCGCTGCTCGCCGGACTGGCCGCGCTCACCAGCGCGTTCACCCGCAACGTGGAGACCGCGGGGCTGACCACGCTGCCGCTGTTCCTGGCGACGATGATCGGCTCGGGGGTGTTCGCCCCGACGGACAAGATGCCCGACGTGGTGGCCTCCGTGTGCGAACTCCTGCCGCTCAGCGGTGTGATGACGCTCGTACGGGCCGGCTGGAGCGGCGGGGTGCCGGGCTACGACCTGCTGGGTGCCGCGCTCACCACGTTGGCCTGGATCATCGTCACGGTGTTTGCTGTCCAGCGGTGGTTCCGCTGGGAACCGCGCCGCTGACCAGAGCGAAGAGCCGGGGGGACGGAACGTGTCGAAGCTGACCGGGTGGTGGAAGAAGCGCAGCAGCGCGGGGAAGGTCGAGGTGTACACGCGCTGGTCCTTCCACGCGTTCGTGCTCATCGAGATCGTGTCCTTCGGGCTGGTCGCCGTCGCCGCCAGCGAGGACAACGACACCCCGCGGCCGCTGGCCTTCGCCGCCCTGGTCGTGGTCGTCGCCCACGCGGTCCTCGTCGGCTTCCTCTCGTCCAGGGCCCTCGACGCCGTGTGCGGCCGCCGCGAACGCCCGGTCAGGCTCGCGGTGGTGACCACGGCCGCCACCGCCGCGGCCGTACTGCTCTTCCTGTTCCTGCGCCGGTTCGGCAGCCTCGACGAATCCGTGGCCCCCGGCCTGGTGGTGGGGGTGACCTGCTTCGGCTGCGGATCCCTCGTCCTCGCCGTGGAGAAGGTCCAGCACATGAAGTACGTCCCCCTCGTCGCCGCGGTCGGCTCCGCGGCGACCGTCGCCGCGCTCGGCCTGCCGCTCAGCGAGATCATCGGGTACTTCGTCACCGTCCTGGTCGCCGGCGTCTTCCTCGCCTTCACCTGCGGGTTCTCCGGCTGGCTGCTGCGCACCGTCTACGAACTCGACCACGCCCGGGAAGTCCAGGCGCAGTTGGCGGTCGCCGAGGAGCGGCTGCGGTTCGGACGGGACCTGCACGACGTGATGGGCCGCAACCTGGCGGTGATCGCCCTCAAGAGCGAGCTGGCGGTCCAGCTGGCACGGCGCGAACGCCCCGAGGCCGTGGACCAGATGATCGAGGTGCAGCGGATCGCGCGCGAGTCGCAGCGGGAGGTGCGCGACGTCGTGCGCGGCTACCGGGAGGCGGACCTCTCGGTGGAGCTGGAGGGCGCGCGCGGGGTGCTGAGCGCGGCCGGGATGGACTGCCGGGTCGAGTACGCGACGTCCGGGCGGCAGCTGCCGGGCGAGGTGCAGTCGGCGCTGGGCTGGGTGGTCCGGGAGGCGACGACGAACATCCTGCGGCACGGGGACGCGCGCAGCTGCCTGATCCGGCTCACCGCCCCGGCGGACTCGGGCACGGTGACGCTGCTGGTGGAGAACGACGGGGTGCCCGAGACACCCGCCGGGATGCCCGGGTCCGGGCTGGCCGGGCTGCGGGAGCGGCTCGCGGCGGTGGACGGGACCCTGCTGGCGGGGCCGGCCGAGGGCGGCCGGTTCCGGCTGCGGGCCGAGGTGCCCCTGGACACGCGACGAGTGGAGGTGCGGGCGTGAGCCCCGTACGCGTACTTCTGGCCGACGACGAACACCTGATCCGGGGCGCGCTGGCCGCACTGCTGGGCCTGGAGGACGACCTCGTCGTCGTGGCCGAGGCGGCCTCCGGGCCGGAGGCCCTCGCCATGGCGCGGGCGCACCGGCCGGACGTGGCGGTGCTGGACCTCCAGATGCCGGGCGCCGACGGTGTGAGCGTGGCCACATCCCTGCGGGCCGAACTGCCCGACTGCAAGACCATGATCGTGACCAGTCACGGGCGTCCCGGACACCTGAAGCGGGCGCTCGCGGCGGGGGTCCGGGCCTTCGCGCCGAAGACGGTCTCGGCGCAGCGGCTGGCCGAGCTGATCCGCACCGTGCACGCCGGAGGGCGTTACGTGGACCCGGAGTTGGCGGCCGACGCGATCAGCGCGGGCGACTCCCCGCTGACCGCCCGCGAGGCGGAGGTGCTGGAACTCGCGGCGGACGGGGCGCCGATCGCGGAGATCGCGGAGCGGGCCTCGCTGTCGCAGGGGACCGTGCGCAACTACCTGTCGTCGGCGGCGACGAAGCTCGGCGCGGAGAACCGGCACACGGCAGTGCGTCTCGCACGGCAGCGGGGTTGGGTATAGTAGGTCTCGCGCTACGGCGCACAGGCGGACATAGCTCAGTTGGTAGAGCACCACCTTGCCAAGGTGGATGTCGCGCGTTCGAGTCGCGTTGTCCGCTCAGCTGGCGAAGGCCCCGATCACCGATCGGGGCCTTCGTCGTGTCAGCTCCAGGTCTGGCCGGTGAGGCGCTCGTAGGCCTCGACGTACTTGGCGCGGGTCTGCGCCACGACCTCCTGCGGGAGGACCGGCGGCGGGAGCTCGCCCTTGGAGTCCCAGCCGGAGGCCGGGGAGGCCAGCCAGTCGCGGACGTACTGCTTGTCGAACGAGGGCTGGGTGCGGCCCGGCTGCCACTGGTCGGCCGGCCAGAAGCGCGAGGAGTCCGGGGTGAGGACCTCGTCGGCGGCGACGAGCGTGCCGTCCTTGTCGAAGCCGAACTCGAACTTGGTGTCCGCCAGGATGATGCCGCGCTCGCGGGCGATGTCGCGGGCCCGTCCGTACACGGCGAGGGTGGTCTGGCGCAGCAGCGCGGCCGTCTCGGCGCCGGTGGTGCGGGCGACCTCCTCGTAGGAGACGTTCTCGTCGTGGTCGCCGACCTCGGCCTTGGCGGCCGGGGTGAAGATCGGGGCGGGCAGCTCGGAGCCGTCCACCAGGCCCTCGGGGAGGGCGAGGCCGCAGACCGTGCGGGACTGGACGTACTCCTTGAGGCCGGAGCCGGTGAGGTAGCCGCGGGCCACGCACTCGACGGGGACCATGTCCAGGCTCTTGCAGACCAGCGTGCGGCCGGCCCAGTCGGCGGGGGCGCCGGCGGGCAGGTCGGTGCCGATCACGTGGTTGGGGACCAGGTCCTTGAGCTGCTCGAACCACCAGAGGGAGAGCTGCGTCAGGATGCGGCCCTTCTCCGGGATCTCGGTGGGCAGCACCCAGTCGGCGGCGGAGATGCGGTCGCTGGCGACCATCACGAGGTTGCCGTCCTCGTCGCGGTAGAGGTCGCGGACCTTGCCGGTGTGGAGGTGGGCGAGGCCGGGCACCTGCACCGGCTCGGGCTTTTCGACGAATCCGGGCACGGGGTCTCCCTGTGGTTCTGTACGAGCGCGGGACCATTCTCCCGCACGGGCCCCCGTGCCCCGGCCAGGGGGTGGCTCAGTCCCGCTTGCAGATCCGGTCGAGGAGGTTCGCCGTCGCCCGCTGGACCCGCTCGTCCACGTGCCCGGGGCGGTCGAGCGCCGGGGACCAGGCGAAGGTGCCGGACGCGAAGACCAGGGCGCCGCTCGGGGCCCGGTACAGGGAGGTCTCCTGGTGGCGCTTGGCCCCCTCGCCGTCGAGGTACGGGGAGTGCGCGAGCAGGATGCGGTCCTGGTGCTCGGGGAGCTGGGTGCGCGGGAAGTACCGGTCGGCCTCGCCGGCCACCAGCCCGTCGAGCTCGTCGTTCTCGGCGGCTCCGGTGGAGTCCCAGAGCCAGTGCGTGGCGTTGCGGACGATCAGCGGCGCGGGCTCGGGGACCCGCCCCGCGTACTGGATGCCGAGCAGCTGCTGCTCGGGGCGGTCGATCTCGCGCCAGAGGCTGGGGCGGCCGGGGCCGCGGCGTTTTCGGCAGGTCAGGAGCCGGTCATCGACCCCGGAGGGCGAGGGGGACAGCTCGACCTGCCAGTACATGGTGTTCGCGGAGAGGAAGACGAGCGAGGTCCCGTGGTCGCGGGCGCGCTCGACGGTGCGGCGCATGGGGACCGACCAGTACTCGTCGTGGCCGGGGAAGACCAGGCCCCGGTAGCGGGTCGGGTCGACGCGGCCGGAGTGCAGGTCGCGGGTGTCGGCGTAGGCGAGGTCGTAGCCGTAGCGCTCGGCCCAGCGGATGAAGTCGTAGGCGTGGCCCACGTGCAGCGGCAGGCCGGCGCCCGCGTAGGGGCGGTCGAAGGAGACGGTGATGGCGGCGTCGCGCTCGCCGAGCAGCCGGCCCCGCTCGTCCCACGCGTGGTAGAGGCTGGCGCCCGTGCGGCCGTCCTCGGGGTAGAGGTTGTAGGCCTGCCAGGTGATGTCCGGGAGCAGCAGGAGGAGGTCGGCGGGGTGGTCGTCGCGGACCGTGAAGGGGATGTGGGAGCGGTAGCCGTCGGCGGTGGTGAGGACGGCCACGTAGGCGCCGACGCTCCAGTACGAGGGGACCTGGAGCCGCCAGGAGAGCCACCAGTGGTGGCAGGAGACGGTGCGGTCGGCGGTGAGCGGGGGCGGCTGGACGATGCCGGACAGCCGGGGGCTGGTGGTGATCTTGGAGGCGCCGTCGCCGCCGTAGTGGCCGATCCGGTAGACGTCGACGGAGAACTGCTGGGGCGGGTCGACGGTGATGTGGAAGTCGATGGCCTCGCCGGGGGTGACCGCTCCGGTGGAGGCGAAGCCCTTGATCTGCCGGTGGACGTCGTCGGCGGTGCGGGGGCCGCCGCCCCGGGGGGCCTGGGCGGGGACGCCCGGGTGCCGGCCCGGGCTCTGGCCGGGGGTGGCGACGGCGGGGTCCACGTACCAGGGGACGACCTGGCCGGTGTCGTCGAAGTACAGCTCGCTGCCCCGGAACCAGGGCAGGGGGCCCTGGCCGAAGGGGTCGGTCACCGCGTGCGCGAGCGCACCCGACTCCCAACGCCGGATCTGGTCCGCACCCATACCGCTCCCCTCCCTCGCTCCCCCGAACGCGTTTGCTCCAGTCAGGTGCGCGGCGGTTTTTCGGACACCTTTCCGCGACCGGTCCCAAGCACATCACATAACGCACTCACTCCGTCACCGTTCGTCGTGAATTGACGTGACCGGAACGCGGGGCGGGCGGTTCAGAGGAGGCGTACGGGCTTCTCGGGGCGTACGCCGAGCTCCGCGAGCCAGTCGCGCAGCGGGGCCGGGTCCCCGTCCTCGACGAGGGAGAGCACCCGGGGGGCGAGGTCGGCGCGGCGCTCGCCGCCGACCAGCAGGACGGGGCCGTCCAGCCAGTCCAGGCCGGGGCCCGCGCCGGCCCAGTCCACGGCGGCGCAGCAGACCAGGGCGGTGACGTGGTCGGCGAGCAGGTCGCGGCCGCTGCGCGGGGGCTGGAGCGGGAACAGCGGCAGCGTGTCCGCGCCGCCGCGCGGCTGGGGCCTGGCGGCTCCGGCGGCGCGCTCCTCCCGGGCCAGGTCGCCGCTGAGCCGCCCGGCGAGGGCCTCCCCGGCCGCGCCCTCACCGGCGGGGTCGGTGAGGTAGCCGAGGACCCGCTCCAGCGTCGCCCCGCCCGGGGGAACCGGTTCGCCCGGGGCGGCGGGCCGCTCCGCGGGGCGGGCGGGGGCGGCGGGGGCACCCGGGGTGCCACTGGCGGAGGCTCCGGCCTGGGCGGGGGCGCCCGTGGTGACGGGCACGGGCTCCGCCGGGGCCGCCGGGACGTCCGGCCGGGGCTGGGCGGCGGCGGGCGGTGCCAGGTCCGCCGGGACGGACAGGGCGTCCAGGGCGGCGTGCAGGCGGGCCGCCTCGCTGCGCCACTTGCGGTCCACGACCTCCTGCGGGTAGGCCGCCCAGTCCACGGGGGACCAGTCCGGGCCCGCCTCGGCCGGGCCGCCGTGGAACAGCCGGGCCGCCAGCAGGGAGGCGGCCTCGTCGACCACGCCGGGCTGCTCCAGCAGGTCGCAGGCGGGGCGCTCGCCGAGCCGCGAGGTGAACCCCTCGGCCAGCCGGTCCCGCCGGGACAGCTCGGTCAGGGCGGAGACCACCCCTGCATCCAGGTGCGCCGGCCAGCGGCCCATCCGCCAGGCGGGCAGCGCGACCCGGGTCAGCAGCCGGTCCCAGCCCGCGTAGGCGAGGCCCACCTGCTCCTGGGCGACGATGCGCAGGCCGTAGTCCACACCCTGTGCACGGTCGGATGCGGCGGCGGCCACCCCGCGCTCCATCTCGGCGGCGTCCGTCCGGCACAGCCGCAGCAGCAGCCGGGCCGGGCCGCCGATCCAGCCCAGGCCGGGCCTGCCGCCGATGTCCGCCGCCGCGTCGAGGCCGCGTACGAAGCCGCGGGCGTCGGCTATGTCCGGGTGCGCGGAGGGGCCCGTACCGGCGACGACGGGCGCCAGGACGGCCCGCAGCTCGGCGACCCGCATCCACCACAGGAAGGGCGAGCCGATCACCAGCACGGGGGCCGCGCCGGGCTCGGACTCCGGGCCGGCGCCCGTCCCCCTGCGGCGGTGGGCGGCATGGGTGCGGTCCTCCAGCCAGCTGTCGCAGTCCGGGGTGAGGGCTATCGCGGAGGGCGCGGGGACGTCCATCCGGTCGGCCAGGTCCCGCACGAGGCGGTAGAGGTCGGGGGCGGCGGCTTCCGGCAGCGGCACCGTCGGGGTCACGGCGGGACCCGCGCGCAGCACCACCGCGCCGAATATCCCGCCCGCCAGCAGCACCAGGGCGGCCACCGCGCAGACGGCCAGGGTCACCGCCGGCCAGGGGTCTCCGGCCAGCCGGCCCGTCATCCGGGCGGCGACGAGCACCACCGCGAGGGCGGCGGGCAGCAGCACGGCGGCCGTGGCCCTGCTGCGGACCCGCAGCACGGCGAGGGCCCGCGAACGCGCGAACGGCGCGCCCACTTCTGCGATCGAACCGGTTCCGGACACGGCCGGACCTCACCCCCTCTGCCCTGCGGCGGCTTTGCTCACTCCCCCACTGTGACACCCGCCACTGACATCGCAATGCCGGTGGGCCATGTGCCGGAATGCTTGCGCCGCACCCTAGTTGGGGCGGGCGCGGACGTCAGGCAGTCCGGGTGACGATCACCCGATGGAATGGCTTTGGCTAAAGGTGGCTGCGTTCGAAGGCGGCCGGATGCAGTCGCACGCGTACGTACGCGCGGGCCCGGCGCGCGTCTTCGCGCACCGGGCCCGCGTCATGACGGCCGTGCTGGTCAGCGGCCTTCGGCCGCCTTGGCGGCAATGTCCGTGCGGTGCTGGGACCCGTCGAGCTTGATCCGCCCGACCGCCTTATACGCCTTCTCTCGCGCCTGCGCCAGGTCGGAACCGGTCGCCGTCACCGACAGGACGCGACCGCCCGCGCTGACGACGGCGTCGCCCTCGCGGCGGGTCCCGGCGTGCAGCACGTACGCGTCGGGCGCGTCCTCGGCCGCCACGTCCCCGAGGCCCTCGATCGGGTCGCCGGTGCGCGGGGTGCCGGGGTAGTTGTGCGAGGCGATGACCACCGTGACGGCCGCGTCGTCGCTCCAGTTCAGCGCCGGGAGGGTGTTCAGGGTGCCGTTCGCGGCGTTCAGCAGCACGCCGGCGAGGGGGGTGCGCAGCCGGGCCAGGACCACCTGGGTCTCGGGGTCGCCGAAGCGGGCGTTGAACTCGATGACGCGGGTGCCGCGGCCGGTGATGGCCAGGCCCGCGTAGAGCAGCCCGGAGAAGGGGGTGCCGCGGTGGCGGAGCTCGTCCACGGTCGGCTGGAGGACCAGCTCCATGACCTCGTCGACCAGCTTCGGGTCCGCCCACGGGAGCGGCGAGTACGCGCCCATGCCGCCGGTGTTGGGGCCCTGGTCGCCGTCGAGCGCGCGCTTGAAGTCCTGCGCGGGCTGGAGCGGCAGCACGGTGACGCCGTCGGTGATGGCGAAGAGGGAGACCTCGGGGCCGTCGAGGTACTCCTCGATGACGACCCGGTCGCAGGCCAGCGCGTGGTCCCGGGCGGCGGCCCGGTCCTCGGTGACGACGACGCCCTTGCCGGCGGCGAGGCCGTCGTCCTTGACCACGTACGGGGCGCCGAAGGCGTCGAGGGCCGCGTCGACCTCCTCCGCGGTGGTGCAGACGTAGCTGCGCGCGGTCGGGACCCCGGCGGCGGCCATGACGTCCTTGGCGAAGGCCTTGGAGCCCTCCAGCTGCGCGGCCTCGGCGGACGGTCCGAAGACCGGGATGCCGGCCGCACGGACGGCGTCCGCCACGCCGGCGACGAGGGGGGCCTCCGGGCCGACGACGACCAGTCCGGCGCCGAGTTCGACGGCGAGGGCGGCGACCGCCGCGCCGTCGAGGGCGTCGACCGGGCGCAGCTCCGCCACCTCGGCGATGCCGGCGTTGCCGGGGGCGCAGTACAGCGCGGAGACGTCGGGGTCGAGGGACAGAGAGCGGCACAGGGCGTGTTCGCGGGCGCCGCCGCCGATGACGAGGACCTTCACGCCGCCCAGGGTAGCCCGGACGGCGCGGCCGGTTTCGTGCGGCCACCCAATCAGCGGGGGCTACTCGTTCGTGTATTCCTCCACAACGGTCGCCCCGAGCTCGCGCACGATCAGGTCGTGTCCGGTCAGGGCGCTGTCGACGAGGTCCGGGTCGTCCTCCTCCGGCACGTCGTCCTCGGGGGCCACCGGCGGCGGCGCCTGCTGCACGGGCGGCTGGGCCGCGGGCGCCGACTGCGGGGGCGGCGGCTGGTACGCGGACGGCTGCGGGGCCTGCTGGACCGGCGCGGCGGGCGGGGCCTGCGGGGCCGCCGGGGGCGGGCTGTAGGCGGGGGCGGCCGGCGCCGGGTAGGAGGAGTACGAGGAGGGCGCCGCCGGGGCCGGCCCGCCGCCCCCGACCACGGCGTCGATCTTCCAGTTGACCTGGAACTGCTCGGCCAGGACCGCCTTCAGGACGTCCTCGCTGCCGCTGCTCGCGAAGTTGTCGCGGGCTCCGGCGTTGGGGAAGCCGAGCTGGAGGGTGGTCCCGTCGAAGCCGGTGACCTGGGCGTTCTGGCTGAGCAGGATCCAGGTGAAGCGGCGGCGGTTCTTGACGGCCTCCAGGACGCCCGGCCACATCGCCTGGACCTGCCCGGCCCCGGCCGCCATCTCGGCGGAGGGCGCGGCGGCCGCCGGCGCGGGCCCGGAGGAGGCCGCCGGGGCGGGGGCGGGCGCGGGGGCGGCCGGGGCTCCGCTGCCGGGCACGGCGGCGCTGGGCCACGCCCCGGCGGCGGGCGCGGCCGGGGTGGCGGGGGCGGCCGGCGCGGCCGGCGTGGAAGCCCCGGGCCAGGCGCCGGGGGCGGGTGCCCCGCTGCCGGGCTGGGCCGCCCCGGGCCACGCACCGGGCGCCTGGGCGGGCGCGGGCGGAGCGGCGGCCGGAGCTGCGGCCTGGACGGGCGCGGGGGCCTGGACGGGCGCGGGCGCCGGGGCCGGGACGGGGGCCGGGGTCTGGACCGGAGCCGGTTCCGGCACGGGACCCCGTACGGCGGCACGCGCGGCGGCGACCCCGCCGCCGGGACCGGCCGGAGCCATGCCGTGCGCCTCCGGCCCGGGCACGTAGCCCATGGCGGGCGGCGCGGCCGGCGCGGGGGCGAAGGCGGCACCGGCGGGCGGCCCGCTGCGCTCCAGCCGGTCCAGCCGGGCCTGGAAGGAGCGCTCGTCGTCGAAGGCGGCGGGCAGCAGCACCCGGGCGCAGATCAGCTCCAGCTGCAGGCGGGGCGAGGTGGCACCGCGCATCTCGGTGAGCCCGGCGTTGACCAGGTCGGCGGCGCGGCTGAGCTCGGCGGCGCCGAACACCGACGCCTGGGCCTGCATCCGCTCCACGACATCGGCGGGGGCGTCGATCAGCCCCTTCTCCCCGGCGTCCGGCACGGCGGCCAGGATCACCAGGTCGCGCAGCCGCTCCAGCAGGTCGGCGACGAACCGGCGCGGGTCGTTCCCGCCCTCGACCACCCGGTCGACGACCTCGAACGCGGCGGCCCCGTCCCCCGCGGCGAAGGCGTCGACGACGGAATCGAGCAGCGAGCCCTCCGTGTACCCGAGCAGGGAGGTGGCCATGGCGTACGTCACACCCTCCTCGCCCGCACCGGCGAGGAGCTGGTCCATGACGGACATGGAGTCACGCACGGACCCGGCGCCGGCGCGCACGACGAGCGGCAGCACGCCGTCCTCGACCTTGGCGCCCTCGCGCCCGCAGACCTCGCCGAGGTAGTCGCGCAGCGTTCCGGGCGGCACGAGCCGGAAGGGGTAGTGGTGCGTCCTGGAGCGGATCGTCCCGATGACCTTCTCGGGCTCGGTGGTCGCGAAGATGAACTTGAGGTGCTCCGGCGGCTCCTCGACCACCTTCAGCAGGGCGTTGAAGCCCGCCGAGGTGACCATGTGCGCCTCGTCGATGATGTAGATCTTGTACCGGCTGGACGCGGGCCCGAAGAAGGCCTTCTCCCGCAGGTCGCGCGCGTCGTCGACACCACCGTGCGAAGCGGCGTCGATCTCGATGACGTCGATGGACCCCGGCCCGTTCCTGGCCAGGTCACGGCAGGACTGGCACTCCCCGCACGGATCCGGGGTGGGACCCTGCTCACAGTTGAGGCACCGCGCCAGGATGCGCGCGCTGGTCGTCTTGCCGCAGCCGCGCGGGCCACTGAACAGGTACGCGTGATTGACCCGGTTGTTCCGCAGGGCCTGCATCAGCGGGGCAGTGACATGCTCCTGCCCGATGACCTCGGCGAACGACTCGGGGCGATAGCGGCGGTACAGCGCAAGGGACGACACGTCTACGAGGTTATCCGGGCCCACCGACAACAACGGCCCGCCGACGCCCCCGGACCCGCCCCGGAACGCAAAGCGCCCCTCACGCACCCGCCAGAGCCCACTTACCCTTGCTGCCTTCCGGCCCTGGGGGAGTTGGGTGAGATAGCGCCACGTGAGGGGCTGGGCCCCACCCTAGCGGATACGGGCCCCCGGAATCGAGCCGGACCCCTCCCCGGATCCGCTCGGGACCCCCGGCCGGGATCGTGTTCGCGAGCACCCCTCAACGTCTTGTATTGTTTGCGGCGGAGGATTCGCCTAGAGGCCTAGGGCGCACGCTTGGAAAGCGTGTTGGGGGCAACCCCTCACGAGTTCGAATCTCGTATCCTCCGCCAGCCCGAAGGGCCGGACCGCGAAAGCGGTCCGGCCCTTCGGCGTTTCCCGGTCCGGCCGCCGGTCATGCCCCTGCCCCGTCCGCCGCGAGGGCGGCCCAGTGGTGGAGGAGGGCGGGCAGGGCGTCGGCTTCGGTGTCGGCGAGTTCGGCGTCGAAGGCGGCGAGGCGGGGTCCGGGGAGGGACTCGCGGATCCCGCGGACCGTCGGGTGCGGGCGGGCCGGGGCGGCGGGGGCGGGCGGGGCCGTGCTCAGCAGCAGTTCCTCCACCCCCGGCAGCCAGCCAAGGCCGGGCGGGGTCACCACGGGAAGCCTTCGGCGCAGCCGTACGCGACGAAGGAGCCGGCGGCCAGGGCGCCGGTCGCGGCGAGGCCCCGGCGGCGCCAGTCCGGGAACGAGCAGAGGGCCACCAGGCCCGGGCCGGCGGCCAGGGCGGAGAGGGTGAGGAGCGAGGGCTCCGGGTAGTCGTGGGGCGAGAGCGGGGCCAGCAGGGCCAGGGCGTACATCTGGAGGGCGAGGCAGGCCGGGACGGTCGCCGTTCTCGGGCGGACGTCCAGCAGGCGCAGGGCGATCACGAAGAAGACCACCGCCGCGGCGAACCACGCGACGAAGGCGGTGAACTGGTACACCGGGAGGCAGATCGTGGGGCCGGATTCGCAGCGGCCGTCCTCGGTGGCGCCCCACCACCACAGCCCCATCGCCAGGTACCCGGTGAACAGACCGGAGAGGGTCCCGCCCACCACTGAGTAGATCTTGTCCATGCGTCAGACGCTTCCAGTGCGGGGAAGGTGCGTCCTGAGTACGCGTACTCAGATGCGGCCACTTTCGTAGACACTGTCTACCTCGCTTGGTGGACAGTGTCTGTCAATGCCCGGAATCACCGCCTTCCGCCCCGCGCCGGTCCAGTCGTCGGCCGGGCCGAGGGTGCGGTGGAGGCGGGTGGTGCCGGGGAGGGCGGCAGCGCAGGCGGACAGGGCCGCGGCGGCCTTCGCGGGGGTGGCGGGGTCGTCGTGGGGCAGCAGGATGCCGAGCACGGTGCCGCTGTGGGCGCAGGCCACGCCGAGCCCGCCGACGTCCCGGCAGATGCGCAGCAGGGCGGACAGGGCGGGGCGCGGGTGGCGGCCGGCGTGCAGCTCGGCGCTGCGGGTGGCGACGCGGCCGAGGGCGGGCAGGTCGGCGGCGCGGACCGCCTCGCGCGCCCGGTCGAGGAGGAGGGCGTACTCGCGCCGCTCGTCCGGGCCGGGTGCGGCGGCCGTGCGGTTGCGGCCGATGGTGTCGACGGTGCCGCCCTCGTCGTAGCCGACGACCGTCATGGCGGGTACGGTGCCCAGCCGCTCCCGGAGCCGGACCTCGCGGTGCCCGAAGGCGACGATCCCGTCGTACATGACCCCGTCGGTCGGCTCCACGCCGCGCAGCAGCGCCTCGACGTCGGCGGGGCCGAACCGGGCGCCCACGGCGTCGGCGACGGCCCGGGCCGTGGCCACGAGGTCGGCCGAGGAGCTGGCCATGCCCTTCCCCTCGGGCAGTTCGCCGCCCAGCCGCAGCCGGCCGCCGCCGCCGAGGCCTGCGGCGCGCAGGGCCCGTACCGCCAGCCGTGCCGCCCGGCGCTTGTGGGCCGGGGCGACCCGGACGCCGGGGGCGGACGGGTCGTACGAGAACTCGGCAGTGGACCACCGCGCCAGCGGCAGGGTCACCATGAAGTGGCCGCCGGCGCCGGGCAGTACGCCCTGGAGCAGTTCCCCGAAGGTGCCGAAGGCACTGCCGCGGCCGGCTCCCGCCGGCCCCGGGCGGCTCAAGCCCCGCGCCGGCGCAGGGACTCCTGGGAGGCGACGTACTTCAGCATCAGGCGGGCGAAGTCCAGGCGTTCGCGCTCGCTCCAGTCGGCGGTGATGTACTCGAACGCCGAGCGCTGGTGCCGGCGGAAGCGGACCATCAGCTCCTCGCCGTCGGGGCTGAGGTGGAGGACCGTGCGGCGGCCGTCCTGCTGGGAGGCGGCGCGGACCAGGTAGCCGGCGGAGATGCAGTCGGACACCATGCGGCTGGCCACCGAGGGGTCGGTGCCCAGGTGCGCGCCGACCGCGCCGACGGTGACCTCGCGGGCGCCGTCCTGTCCGATCTCCAGGACCACGTTGAGGACCAGGGTCCGGCCGAGGTCCTTCTGGGAGATCGGGTCCTCGACCTCCAGGAGCGAGGAGCGCCGCAGTTTCCCGAACGCCGGGCCGACCGCGTTCAGCAGCTCTTCGTCACCCATGTCCGCCGCGCCCGCCGCGTCCGCCTGCTGCTTCGTCATGACCCTCATCGTACATACGTGACTGTCGGCAAACATGTGTTGACCTGAAAACGTGTGCATGCAAGCATGCATATGTCGGCGGTCAACGAATGGCTGCCGCACCACGAACGGAGAACCCCCATGAGCACCCTCGTCACCGGCGCCCGCGGCAAGGTCGGCCAGGCCCTCGTAGACCGCCTGCACTCCGCCGGCCGCACCGTCCGCGCCGCCAGCTCCCACCCCGCCCGGCTCACCGTCCCGGCCGGCGTCGAGACCCGCGAGCTCGTCCTCGACCACCCCGAGACCTTCGCCGCCGCACTGGACGGCGTCCGGCAGGTCTTCCTCTACCCCGAGCCCGCCGGCATCCACGAGCTGATCGCCGCCGCCGGGGCCGCCGGCGTCGAGCACGTCGTCCTGCTGTCCTCGTCCTCCGTCCTCGCCCCCGGCGCCGCGGACGACCCGCTCGCCGGCCACAGCCTGGAGGTCGAGCGCGCCCTCGCCGCCTCCGCCCTGACCTGCACCTTCCTGCGCCCGGACGCCTTCGCCAGCAACTCCTTCGGCTGGGCGTACCCCGTCGGCCGGTCCCTGCCGGTCCAGCTCGCCTACCCGGACGCGCACATCGCGCCCATCCACCCCGAGGACATCGCCGACATCGCCTTCGAGGCCCTCACCGGCGACTCCCTCACCGGCCGCCGGCTCACCCTGACCGGCTCCGAGTCGCTCACCTTCCGCCGCCAGCTCGCCGTCCTGTCCGACGCGATCGGCCGCGAGATCCCCGTCGAGCAGATCACCCGCGCCGAGGCCGAGCGCCAGATGGGCGCCCACATGCCCGCGCCGATGGTCTCCTCGCTGCTCGACCTGTGGGAGGCCGCCTGCCACGGCCCCGCCACCGTCGCCGACACCACCGGGACCCTCCTCGGCCGCCCCGCCCGCACCTACGCCCAGTGGGCCCGCGAGAACGCCGCCGCCTTCGCCCCCCGTCCGTGAGCCCGTCCGAAGGAGCACCCCCGATGAAGCCCATCGGCTACTGGCTCAACCGCACCGACCAGGCCCTCACCGACGCCATGGACGCCCTGCTGGCCGAGTTCGGCCTCACCCGGCTCGGCTGGCAGGTCCTGAACGTCCTGCGCGATGACCCCGCAGCCGGCGACGCCACCGTACGGACCGTCCTCGCGGCCAACGCCGACGCCGCCGCCCTGGACTCCGCCGTCGCGGCCGTACTCGCCGGCGGCTGGGCGGCCCGGCCGGAGCCGGACCGCCTCGCCCTCACCGACGACGGCCGAGCCCGGCTCGGGCTGGCCGCGCGGCGCATCGGCGCCTTCCGCGAGCTGTCGACGGCCGGCATCTCCCCGCAGGAGTACCGGACCGCCGTCAGCGTCCTGGAGCGGATGACCCGCAACCTCACAGCAGATCGGTGAAGAACCGGTAGCCGGCCGGGTCGCCCGGCATCTGCCAGTGCAGGCCCTGGAGGAGGAAGCAGGCCACCAGGTTGCTCACCGCGAAGAACGCGAGGACGGCCAGGGTGAAGCCGGCCGCGCGGCGCAGGGCCGGCGAGGCCTGGGCGGCGCCCAGGGGCTGGGACTCGCGGGCCAGGACGAGGTTCACGGCCGCCGCGAGGACGGCGAGCAGGAAGGTGATCGCGGCCCAGGTGTAGAGGTGCAGGCCGAACAGGGCACCCGCGTAGCCGGGGTCCGGGGGCACGATGTGCATCAGCACCTGCGAGGCGGAGACGGTGCTGCCGATCAGCGCCGAGACGATCGCGACGCCCCACCCGGAGGCGAACTCGGCGGTGCTCACGGCGCCCTTGCGCGAACGGGCGACGATCATGGCCGGTCCGAGCGCGCTGAGCAGCATGAACATCCGCTGGAGCAGGCACATCGGGCAGGGGTACTCCCACAGGCCGAACTGGAAGACGTACGCGCCGCCGATGGTGGCGCACATGCCCAGCACGTAGGCGTGGGCGAACCAGAGGCCGAGGCGGTGGGAGAGCCGGGCGGGGGGAAGCGTGGTGACGGTGGTGCTCGCGGTGGCGGTGGTGGTCGCGGTGGCGGTCATTCGGGCTCCTCCTCAGAAGCTCAGGCCGAAGGCGCGGTCGAGGTGGGGGAGGAACGCGAGCGTGGTGAGCGCCAGCGTCCCCGCCCACAGCAACAGCCGTGACCTGCGCGGCCAGTCGCGCAGCACCGCCCACAGGCAGAGGGAGATCAGGAGGAACAGGAGGGTGTACATGGCGTCCTTGCTTCATCGGAAGGCTCTTGCCACCACCCTCGTCCGGTCCTCCGGCCCCCGGTAGGACCCCCGGACCGATGGACCCATAGGCCGGCCCTATGCCCCGCCGCGACCGGGACGGCAGCCCCTAAGCTGCGGGCGTGCCGTCTTACTCGATCGGACAGGCCGCGGCCCTGCTGTGCGTGAGCCCCGAGACCGTCCGCCGCTGGGCCGACGCCGGGCGGCTGCCCTCGCTGCGCGCCCCCGACGGCACCCGGTCCGTCGACGGCGCCGCGCTGGCCGCCTTCGCCACCGGGCGGGCCGCCGGGCTGCACCCCGTGCCCGGCCGGGCCGCCGCGACCTCCGTGCGCAACGCCTTCCCGGGCATCGTCACCGCCGTGCGGGCCGACGAGGTCGCGGCCCAGGTGGAGATCCAGTCGGGCCCGCACCGCATCGTCTCGGTGGTGACCCGCGAGTCGGTGGAGGAGCTCGGGATCGCGGTCGGCGTCAGCGTCACCGCCCGCATCAAGTCGACGGAGGTCCACGTGGACCTCCCCGGGTAGTGCGGGGTCAGCGGCAGAGCAGCGCCGCGTACAGGTCCAGCTTGTGGTCCAGGCGCGAGAGGTCGCGGCCCGTCAGGGCCTCCACCCGCTCCATCCGGTAGTGCACGGTGTTCACGTGCAGGTGGAGCGCCTCCGCCGTCCGGGCCCACGAGCAGTTGTTGGCCAGGAAGACCTCCAGGGTCTCCCGCAGCATGCCGTCCCCCAGCGCCCCCAGCGTCGCCGTCCCGAACACCGAGCGGACCTCCCCCGGCACCCCCGACAGCAGCTCCGCGAGGGTGTCCAGCTGCTCGACCGCCCGCACCCGGCCCTCCGCCCCGGCGGCCGCCGTGAGGGCGAAGCGGGCCTGGCCGAGGGAGGCGCGCAGGCCCTCCGGCCCCGCCGCCCGGGCGCCCGCGCCCAGGCGCAGGTCCGCTCCCGGGACCCCGCAGGCCTGCAGCAGCGGCCACAGTGCGCGCAGCTCGGCCGCGATGTCCACGTGCCCGCGCGGGTCCTCGTACAGCACGGCGGCCGCGTCGCCCGCCGCCCACGGAACCCCCTCCAGGTGCGCCAGCGCCTCGGCCAGCGCCGCCCCCGAGGTGGCCGCGAGCACCCGGTACGGGCCCGTCGCGGGCAGTCCGGCCGCCGCGAGGGCCTCCTCCAGCGCCGCGGGGTCGGGCTCCGCCGGGCCGGACAGCAGCCCGGTCAGGGCCTGCCCGGCCGCCCGCGCGGCGGCGGTGTCGCGGCGCTCGCGGCCCTCGCGGTACTGGGCGAGGACCTCGGCGATCTCGTGCAGCACCCGGGGCGGGGCCGCGTCGGCGTCCGGGACGTGCAGCTGCCAGGCGTCGTACGGGGAGCTGTCGGCCTCGACGCGCAGGGTGAGCCCGCCCCGCGCGGGGGCGGCGGCCCGCTGTGCGGGTATCGCGGGGGCGGAGGGCGTACGGGCCACCGTGCGCCCGCTCCCGGTCAGCAGGTAGCACGCCACCTTGCCGAGGTGCGCGCAGGCCCGGTCCAGCAGTTCGGCGGGCGCGGCGCCGTCCTCCAGCAGCCGGCTCAGCTCGCCGCGCACGTTCTCGGGGAGGGCGAAGGGCCGGGTCGGGCGGCGGCTGAGGTCGCCCCACTGGCGCAGGTACACCGCCTCGGTGACGGCGCGGAAGCTGGTCCGCCCGGGGACGGCCACGATCGGCATCCGGTGGGCCCGGCAGGAGGCGACCAGTTCGTCGGGGACCCGCCCGTGGGTCTCCTCGCCGGCGAGCAGGGCGGTGGCCCCGGCCTCCGCGAGGGCGGAGACGAAGCGGTCGGCCTTGGCCGGCTCGCCCTCCGCCCACCACACCAGCCCGCTCAGCACCAGCTCGCCCGGGCCCAGGAAACGGCCGGGGTCCTCCAGGTCGGTGGCGGTGACACCGCTGATCTCCTGGCCGAGAAGCGCTTCCTCGCCCCAGAGCAGGGTGAGGCCGAGATTGTCCGACTGGAGCAGGTCGAGGACGTGCATGGGGACTCCTTGCGGTGGGGGTGTCCCACATTCGCGAGGTGAATACGACGAATGTCATCGTAAATGCAAGGCTGCTGGCGGCCTATACCTCTTGGATGATTCACCAGGCGCGGCCCGCCGGGGCCGGATCCTTTCCGTGGCCCGGACCAGTCGTCCCGCCCCCTGTGCCGTTGCTTCACTGAGGCGAACCCCCGACGGCAGGAAGGCTGGTGGCGCGAAATGGACCTCAACACGGTGCTCGACGTGCGCGACGCGCGGCGCCGCGAACCCTGGCGTCCCGGTGACGCCTTCCTCGGCGGCGGCACCTACCTCTTCTCCGAGCCCCAGCCCCACGTCCGCCGCCTCGTCGACCTCTCCCGGATGGGCTGGCCGCCGCTGTCCTGGCAGCCGGACGGCTCCCTCGACATCGCGGCCACCTGCACCATCACCGAGCTGTCCCGCTTCGGCCGGACCCTGTCGCGCACCGCCGCCCCGCTCATCGAGCAGTGCTGCCGGGCCTTCCTGGCCAGCTTCAAGATCTGGAACATGGCCACGGTCGGCGGGAACCTCTGCAACGGCCTGCCGGCCGGGCCGGTCATCTCCCTGACCGCGGGCCTCGACGGCACCGTCCTGCTCCAGGGCCAGGACGGCACCACCCGCCGGATGCCCGTCACCGACTTCATCCGCGGCGCCGGCGTCAAGGACCTGCGCGACGGCGAGCTGCTGCGCTCCGCACGGATCCCCGCCCGCGCCCTGGAGACCCGAACGGCCTTCCGGCAGGCCTCGCTCTACGGACTGGGCCGCTCCGGCTCCCTGGTGATCGGCGCCCTCGACCCGCGGGACGGCTCCCTCGCCGTCACCGTCTCCGCCGCCACCACCCGCCCGTTCCGCTTCTGGTTCGCGCTGCCGCCCACGGCGGACGCGCTGCGGGCGGCCATCGACGACGCCGTCCGCCCCGGGGAGTGGTTCGACGACATCCACGGACTTCCCGAGTGGCGACGGCACATGGCACTGCGGCAGGCGGAGGAGATCCGCCGCGAACTCACCCTGGAGGAGGGCCCCCGATGAGCTACGGGATCGAGATCAACGAGCAGCGCTTCGAGGACGAGCCGCGCGCCGGCCAGTGCCTGCGCACCTACCTGCGCGAGCGCGGCTGGTTCGGCGTGAAGAAGGGCTGCGACCAGGGCGACTGCGGGGCCTGCACGGTCCACGTCGACGGGCAGCCGGTGCACAGCTGCCTCTACCCGGCCGTCCGCGCCGAGGGCCGCTCCGTCACCACCGTCGAGGGCCTGGCCAAGCCCGGCGGCGAGCTCCACCCGGCGCAGAAGCAGTTCCTCGAAGCCCAGGGCTTCCAGTGCGGCTTCTGCACGGCCGGCTTCCTGATGACCACCTCCGCCCTCCAGGCCGAGCGGGGCACCGCCCACGACGACGGCAAGCTCGACGACCTCCCGCGCGCCTTCAAGGGCAACATCTGCCGCTGTACGGGCTACCGCGCCATCGAGGACGCCGTCCGCGGGGTCAAGCACGTCGAGGAGCCCGAGGCGGGGCAGGCGTTCGGCCGCAGCCCGGGCGCCCCGGCCGGTCCCCAGGTGGTGACCGGCACCGCCCGCTACACGTTCGACGTCGAGGTGCCCGGCCTGCTCCACATGAAGCTGCTGCGCTCCCCGCACCCGCACGCCCGCATCGTCGGCATCGACACCCGCGACGCCCTCCAGGTCCCGGGCGTGCACGCGGTCCTCACCCACCACGACGCCCCCGACCGCCTGTACTCCTCCGCCCGCCACGAGCACCCGACCGAGGACCCGATGGACACCCGGGTCCTGGACGACGTGGTCCGCTTCGTCGGCCAGCGCGTGGCCGCCGTGGTCGCCGACAGCGAGCAGGCCGCCGAGGAGGGCTGCCGGCGCGTGGTCGTCACGTACGAGGAACTCCCGTTCGTCATCGACCCGGAGGAGGCGATGCTGCCGGGCGCTCCGGTCCTGCACCCCAAGGGCCCCGAGTCGGGGATCTTCCGCGCCGGGAACAACGTGTGCGGCGAGGTCCACGGCACGATCGGCGACATGGAGGCGGGCTACGCGGAGGCGGACGTCGTCCACGAGGAGACCTTCCGGACGCAGCGCGTGCAGCACGCCAGCCTGGAGACCCACGGCAGCGTCGCCTGGTTCGAGCCCAAGGAGGACGGCAGCGGCGAGCGGATCACCGTCCGGTCCTCCACCCAGGCCCCGTTCCTCACCCGGCGGGCGCTGTGCGCCCTCTACGACCTGAACGAGGACGAGGTCCGCGTCGTCGCGGGCCGCGTGGGCGGCGGGTTCGGCGGCAAGCAGGAGATGCTGACCGAGGACATCGTGGTCCTCGCCGCCCTGAAGCTGCGGCGCCCGGTGAAGCTCGAATTCACCCGGGCCGAACAGTTCTACGGCGCCACCACCCGCCACCCCTTCAAGATCACCGTCAAGATCGGGGCCAGGAAGGACGGCACGCTCACCGCGCTGCGCATCCGCATCGTCTCCAACACGGGCGCCTACGGGAACCACGGCCCGGCCGTCATGTTCCACAGCGCCGGCGAGTCCTTCGCCGTGTACAAGGCCCCGAACAAGGAGGTGGAGGCCTACTCCGTCTACACCAACACCGTGCCCGCGGGCGCCTTCCGGGGCTATGGCCTGGGCCAGGTCCTCTTCGCCCTCGAATCGGTGATGGACGAGCTGGCCATCCGCCTCGGCATGGACCCCCTCGTCCTGCGCGAGAAGAACGTCATCGGCCCCGGCGACCACATGGTGACCCCGATCGGCCACGAGGAGGACCTCTTCATCGCCTCGTACGGCATGAAGCAGTGCATGGACATCGTCCGCAGGGCCGAGGCCGAGGACCGCAGCCACGAGGACGTCCCCGAGGGCTGGCTCACCGGCACGGGATCCGCGGTCGCCATGATCGCGACCGGACCTCCGGGCGGCCACTTCGCCGACGCCACGGTCAGCCTGCTGCGCGACGGCACGTACGACATCGCGGTGGGCACGGCGGAGTTCGGCAACGGCACCACCACCGTCCACAAGCAGATCACCGCCGGGGCGCTGAACACCACCCTCGACCGGATCACGGTCCGCCAGTCCGACACGGACGTGGTCCGCCACGACACCGGCGCGTTCGGGTCGGCCGGCACCGTGGTGGCGGGCAAGGCCGTGATGCTGGCGGCCGACGCCCTGGCGGAGCGCCTGCGGACCTTCGCGGCGCGCCACACGGGCGTGGCCCGGCACCTGTGCGTACTCGGCGCCGAGGCCTTCGACTGCGCGGGCCGGGTCGTCACCCTCAAGGAGCTGTACGAGGCCGCCTGCGACAGGAACGCGCTGCACGAGATGACGGCGGAGGGCCACTGGACCGGCTCCCCGCGCTCGGTCGCCTTCAACTCCCAGTGGTTCCGCCTCGCCGTGGACCCCGGAACGGGCGAGATGAGGATCCTGCGCAGCGTCCACGCGGCCGATGCCGGCAAGGTCGTGAACCCGATGCAGTGCCGGGGCCAGGTCGAGGGCGGGGTGGCCCAGGCCCTGGGCGCCACCCTCTTCGAGACGGTACGGGTGGACGAGCGCGGGGAGGTCACCACGGCCGCGTTCCGCCGCTACCGGCTGCCGCAGTACGCGGACGTACCGCGCACGGAGGTGCACTTCATGGAGACCTCGGACGCGATCGGCCCGCTGGGGGCGAAGTCCATGAGCGAGAGCCCCTTCAACCCGGTGGCCCCGGCGTTCGCGAACGCCCTGCGGGACGCGACGGGGATCCGCTTCACCGAGCTGCCGGTGACACGTGATGTGGTTTGGCGGGCAATCAACCGGAAGCTGCAAGGCGGAAACGGCAATTGAGCACATAGATGCGGCTCATACGACCCTCCCAACCTCGCAGATGAGGTTCCACCGCCGCTCCGGCGGGGCATGACTGCTCCATGCCCTCACTCCTGCTGCACGGCGACCTCGACCACCCGGCCCTCCTCACCGTCTCCGACCTGCGGGAGTGGCCTCAGCACCGGGCGGAGGTCACCTTCGACTGCGCGACGAACGGCCCGCAGCACCACGTCTTCGAGGGCGCACTGCTGCGGGACGTCGTCGCCGGCGCCGGCCCGGTCTTCGACGCCCGCCGCCGCAAGGACCGCAGCCGCTACCTCCTCGCGGTCAGCGGCGGCGACGGACACCACACGGTGCTGTCCTGGGCGGAGCTGGACGCGGACTTCTGCGGGAGTCCGGTCCTGCTGGCCACCCGCCTGGACGGCGAGGAGCTGGACGTCCCGGGCAGCCAGCTGGTGGTCCCCTCGGACCGCTGCGGGGCCCGCTACGTCAGCGCGGTCACCCACGTCTGGTTCGGCACCCTGTCCGTCCCGGCACTGACCGCGGTCTGAGCGCACGCCCCGCACACTCCTCACGCCCCTCCTTCACCTCCACGCGCCGTGTCACGGAACGTGACCTCCGCCTACCGTCGGTCATGACACCTGGCAGGGCGAGAGGGAAGAGGCGAACGGATGCAGATGCGGATGCGGGTGCGGATGCGGGCGCGGAGGACGGCGGGGCTGCTCGGGGCGTGCGCGGCGGCCGCGGCCCTGGCGCTGGCGACCCCCGGCACGGCACAGGCGGCCCAAGGGGTCCTGTTCATCGACGGCGCACCGAACGAGAACCCCAGTGGCTGCTTCCCCCTGGGCGACTTCGCCCCGTCGGAGGTCGTCAACCTCACGAACGGGGTGGCCTGGGTGTGGGACGGCACGGACTGCGACGGCCGGGTGGTGCACCCGATCTTCCCGGGCCAGGTCGCGATCGGCCACGGCCGGAGCCTCTTCATCGAGTAGAGCGCCGCGCGGCCCCCGCGCGCCCGCACCCTTGAGACGCCCGCGCGGGGGCCTCGGCCGCGGCCTCGCCCTCGCCCTGCTCGCCGAGCGTTCCCCAACTCCCGTGTGAGGGGCAGCCCCTGACCTCGCATCAGGGACTCCTCAGGGTGGGCCCCGGGGTTTCCCGGTGACCCGCGGGGCGGGCGGAGCGGCACCTTGGGGGCATGCAGACCAACACCCTCCTCCGCCGCACGGCCGCCGGGCTCGGCCTCGCCGCCGCCCTCACCGTCGCCGTCGCCGGGACCGCGAGCGCCTCGCCCGCACCGGCGCCGGCGCCCGCGCCCTCGTTCGACTTCACCGACTGCCCGGCCATCCCCGCCGGGGTCGACGCGGCACAGTGGAAGTGCGAGGTCCTGACCGCCACCGGGTCCCTGAAGCTCGGCAACCGCACCCTGCCCGAGTTCGCCCCGATGACCATCACCCACGCCGAGGGTCCGATGCCCGACGGGAGCAAGGGCCAGGTCTGGGGCGCGCTGCGCAGCGGTCCGACCGCCGTCCCCGGCGGGCTGTTCGGGAACCCCGCAGGGGACCGCAGTCCCGTGCTCGGCCTCTCCGTCCAGCCGGAGTACGGCGGGCGCTCGGACTTCTACAGCGTCGGCGACGACATGGGCCTCTTCACGCTCCGCTACCGCGTGCTGAGCCCGCTGCTCCCGCAGGGCTGCGTCATCGGCGCGGGCGACGCCCCCGTCGAGATCCGGCTGAAGCGCGTGGGCAAGTCCGACCGGATCTCCAAGAACCCGCCCGTGATCAAGTTCGCCGCCGCCGACGGCTCCTTCGCGGTGCCGGCCGCCGAGGGCTGCGGGCCCCTCGGGAAGGTCCTGAACGACAAGCTCGGCCTCCCCGCGGGGACCGGCAACTCGATCACCCTGTCCGCGCTCTACACGTTCAGGACGTACGACCAACTGCCGCCGCGCTGACGGCGAGCGCCTCCTCCAGCGCCCGCTCCGCCGGGACCTGGATGTCCGGTACCACGCCCACGCCCTCCCAGTTGGTGCCGGTGACGGTGTTGATGGCCCGGGCCGTCGGCACGGTCACCAGGACGTGCTCGGCGACCGCGTGGCGGGCCGTCGGATGGGCCCCGCCCCGCGTGGTCGCGCCGACGACGACGGCCCTGCCGTGCGCCTGCAGGGTGTACGCCACGTCCTCGCCGCCGGAGAACGTCGTCCTGCTGGTCAGCACGTGGACGGGACGGTCCGTGTAGCGCGGCGCCGGCAGGTGTGCCGTCGTCCAGAACTGCCGGGTCGAGTCGGTGGCCCGGTCGTAGATGTCGTTGAGGTGCACCTGGTCGTCGGGGAAGAAGTAGCTGCACCACAACGCCGCCCCCTCCGCCGACCCGCCGAGGCACTCCCGCAGGTCCAGGACGAGCGCGGAGCTGTTCGCGACCAGTTGCATGGCCGCGCCGATCGCGCTCGCGCCCTCGATCGCGGTCGCGATGCGGCGGACGTCGATGACCGCCACGTTCCCCTCCAGGTGCTCGACGCGGCGGATCCCCTGGTGCTCCGCCCTGAGGAGCGCGAGGAACGCGGCCTCGCCCCCGTCGTCGTCCACCGGTTCGAGCGACTGCGGCTCGTCCGTCCACAGCAGGCGCAGGTGCTTGTCCGGACACACCTCCTGGAGGTCCGCCGTCACCGTCGCGCAGAGCTCCGGCCCGTCCAGACCCGCGTACGCGCCCTGCGCGAGCCTCTCCCGTAGCGCCGCCTCGATGGCGCCGGTCTTCTCGGGGAAGACGTAGCCCGCGCTGATCCGCTCCAGGGCCCGTTCGATCACTTGTTCATTGGTAGGCATGGTCGGTCACCCTAGGCGGCCTCCGGAGAACACTCCGCCGATTTACGCGGGCCGGCCGCCGCAACCGCGGCCGTACGGGGCGCGATTGGGTACGCGTACTCACGACACCGCACCCGTCCGGGCCGACCCTGGAGGCACACCACGCCCCAGGGAGAACCGATGAACATGCGCACTCTGATACGCCTGACCTTCGCCAATCCCGTCTCGGCGGTCTACCTCACCCTCGTCGGCGCCGCCCTCGCGGTCGCGACGGGCGTCTCCCTCTTCGGTCAGGACCCGGGGTTCGTCTGGATCTGGCCCACGCTCGTCACCGCCCCCTCCTCCTTCGCGGCGACGGCCGTAGGCATGCTGCTCTGGGGCGCCTCGAAGCCTCCCCTCTGGTTCTCCGCCGGCCTGCTGGTCGCCTGCGCCCTGGTGCAGTCCGCGGCCCTGGGCGCCGTCTGGCAGGCGGTCCGCCGGGGCCGCCGCCCCCTCGCCGGCCCCCAGCACGGCTGACCGGGGGAATCCGCCTCCCCCGGGCGGGTGCGGCGGACCGGGCGAGTGATCGATTCTGCGGTGAATCGGCTCCGGCAACCGGGTGATCAGGAGTGTCCTCGGCTGGTGGGCGCCGACGGGCCGGCGCTATCTCTGCACGCATGATCAAGAACATCGCCGCCGCCGCGGCGCTCGCTCTCAGCACCGCCCTGTTCACCAGCACCCCCGCCCAGGCCGCGCCGAGCTCCTTCCCGCTCCCGCCCTTCGGCTATCCCGTGGTGTACACCGTCACCTCGAACCCGACCGTCCTGGACGCCCCGCTGGTGCTCCACCCCGCGTACCACCCGGCGTACCACCCCGCCTTCCGGACCGCGCTCACCGTCCACCCGCTGCACTGACGCCCGCACGCCCCCGTTCCCCCGCCGTGTCGACCGGCGGGGGAACCGCTCCGGACTCGGGCGGCTAGCCGAAGCTCGGCATCTCCCCGACCGTCGTCGACAGGTCGATCACCGCGAACGCCGCCCCCTGCGGGTCGGTGACCGCCGCGAAGCGGCCGAAGGGGCTGTCCATCGGCCCGAAGTGCAGCTGCCCGCCGTGCTTGCGGGTCTTCGCGACCGCCTCGTCGCAGTCCGGCACCGCGAAGTAGACCTGTACGTACGAGGGGATCTCCGGCGGGAACTCCTCGCCCATCCTCATCCGGCCCAGCACCGGGTTCTGCGGACCGCCGACGCTGAAGACCTTGAAGTCCATCCCGGCCGCCTCAGGGTCGTCGCCGGGGTCCATCTGCTGGGACTCGTACGGGAAGACCTGCGACAGGAAGCCGTCCGCCTTCTCCGGCTCGCGCGTGAACACCTCCGCCCAGGCGTACGCACCGGACTCGCCGAGCTTCTCGAAGCCCTTGTGCTCGCCGGGCTGCCAGACGCCGAAGACCGCGCCGCTCGGCTCCTTGGCGATCGCCATCGTCCCGAAGGCGCCGACCTGCATGGGCTCCATCATCAACGTGCCGCCCGCCGCCTTGATCTTCTCGGCGGTGGCGGCGGCATCGGACGAGGCGAAGTAGAGACACCACTGCGAGGGTGCGTCACCGCCCGGCATCGGCGGCACGACGGCCGCGACCGCCTTGCCGTCGGAATAGGCCTGCGTGTAGTTGCCGTACTCGCTGCTGGCCTCGCCGAACGTCCAGCCCAGCACGTCGCCGTAGAACTCCTTGGCGCCCTCCACGTCGGAGAACATCGCATCCACCCAGCACGGGGCGCCTTCCGGGAACTCAGCCATGGTCGATCGACTCCTGTGTCGTGTGCCGTCCGTACGCGTGCTTGTCCTGTCGCTCCCACGCTAGGCGGGGGGTCTGACAATCGCGCGCCGACCGGGCGCCGGGGCCCCCGCTGGGGGAGGCTGGGGGCATGGACGACATCACCATCCGGCTCGCGCAGCAGCCCGAGGCCGACGCCCTGCTCGCGCGCAGCCCGCTGGCCGCGCTCACCGGCATGCTGCTCGACCAGCAGGTGCCGATGGAATGGGCGTTCTCGGGGCCCTGGACCATCGCCCAGCGGCTCGGCAGCGACGACCTCGACGCGCACGCCATCGCCGCCCACGACCCGGAGGCCTTCGCCGCGCTGCTGTCGCAGAAGCCCGCCGTGCACCGCTACCCGGGATCGATGGCGAAGCGGATCCAGCAGCTCTGCGCGTACCTGGTGGAGCACTACGACGGCGACGCGTCCGCCGTGTGGGCCGACGCCGCGAGCGGCGCGGAGCTGCTGGCCCGGCTGAAGGCGCTGCCGGGGTTCGGGGAGCAGAAGGCGCAGATCTTCCTGGCCCTGCTGGGCAAGCGGTTCGGCGTCCGCCCCAAGGGCTGGCGCGAGGCCGCCGGCGGCTACGGCCTGCCGAACGTCCACCGCTCGGCGGCCGACATCACGGGCCCGGAGTCCCTGGCGAAGGTCCGCGAGTACAAGCAGGCGCAGAAGGCCGCCGCCAAGCGTTCCGCATAGGCCTGCGGGGGCCTGAACTCCCGCCCCAGAAGCGGAGTTGCGCGCTCCAGGGGTACCCGTCGGCAGGGGGCGGGGCCGGGAGCCGTAGGGTCGGCCGCATGATCGAGAACCTGACCCGCGCTGCCGGGGCCGAAGTCATCTCCGACGGCCCCGGCAGCTTCATCACGCTGCTCACCGACACCCCCGAACTCACCTGCAACACCGCGTGCTTCGAGGTGGGCGCGGCCGGGGCCCCGGTGCACTTCCACACCAAGGCCACCGAGTTCTTCCACGTCACCGACGGCCGGCTCGACGTGCTCGTCGGCGACGAGGTCCACACCCTCGGCAAGGGCGACTTCATCAGCATCGCCCCCGGCGTGAAGCACGCCTTCGCCCCGGCCGCCGGCCACACCGCCGAGGTGTTCGTCGGCTTCACCCCCGGCATGGCCCGCTTCGACTACTACCGCCTCCTCGGGCGGGTGCGCGCGGGCGAGGCCACCGTGCAGGACATCATCGACAGCCAGCCCACGTACGACAACCACTACGCCGAGAGCGACGCCTGGGCCTCCCGGCCGCGCAGCACCGAGGCGTAGACCTCGTCGGCGTCGAGCCGCCGCAGCTCCTCCGCGATCAGCTCGGCGGTGCTGCGGATCTTGAGCGCGACCTTGCGGTCGGGCCAGCCCGGCAGCACCAGCGTGGCCAGCGAGCCGGTCGGGCGGTCCACGACCACCTCCCCGGCGGAGGTCTCCAGCCGGACCCTGGTGATGACCGGCCCCTCCGACGCCACCCGGGCCACCGGCACGCCGAGCCGGTCCTCCAGCCAGCGCGCCAGCAGCTCGGCGCTCGCGTTGTCGGGCTCGCTCTCCACCGCGGCGCCGGTCACCGGCAGCGGCTTCTGGTCGAACGCGCAGGCCAGCAGGGAGCGCCACGGCGTCAGCCGGGTCCAGGCGAGGTCGGTGTCACCGGGGGCGTACGAGGCCGCGCGCGCGTCCAGCACGCCGACCGGGTCCGTTGCCTCCTGCGCGTCGGTGATCCGGCGCTGCGCCACCGCGCCCAGGTCGTCGCGGGCGGGATCCGCGGGGGCCTCGGCCGGCCACCAGGCCACCACCGGAGCGTCCGGCACCAGCAGCGGGAGCACCACCGAGCCGGCCTGGGTGGTGAGGTCGCCGTGCAGGCGCAGGATCACGGTCTCCCCGGACCCGGCGTCCGATCCCACGCGCAGTTCGGCGTCGAGCCGGGTCCGGCGCCGCCGTTCCGGGCCCCGGTGGGTCCGCTTGATCACCGCGATGATCCGGCACGGGTGCTCCCGCGAGGCCTCGGAGGCCGCGCGTACGGCGTCGTAGGCGTTCTCCTCGTCCGTCACTATGACGAGGGTCAGCACCAGCCCCATGGTCGGGCTGCCAACGGCCCGGCGGGCGTCGAGCAGCGCCCGGCCGATCTTGCTGGACGTGGTGTCGGTGAGTTCGGTCCGCATACCCCCGAGTCTGTCAGCGCCCGCCGGGCGCCCGACAGCCGGTTCGCTCGATTCCGTCTGGAGGGGGACCCGGGGCGTCCCGGCTCAGCGGCGGCGGCGCGCGGTCCCGAAGATCGACCGTGAGATCTCCCGGCCCAGCTGCGTCCCGATCGACCGCGCCAAGGAGCGGAACAGCCCGCTCCCCACGACCTGTTCGGCCAGCGAGGGTTCCGGTTTCGGGGCGGAACGGGCCGCCTTCGCCGCCTCCTTGGCCTGCTTCTCGGCCTCCGCCGCCGCGGCGGCCGCCTCCGCCTCGGCCTCCGCGGCGGCCTGTTCGGCGGTGATCTTCTCGTACGCGGACTCGCGGTCGACCGGCTCGGCGTAGCGCGAGTACAGCAGCGAGGACCTGACGGCGCGCTCCAGGGCTTCGGCGTCGACCGGCCCCATCAGCGACTGCGGTGCGCGCAGCCGGGTGGCGGCGACCGGGGTCGGGGCGCCGTTCTCGCTGAGCACCGTGACGACGGCCTCGCCGGTGCCGAGCCCGGTGAGCGTCTCCTCCAGGTCGTAGGGGGAGTTGGGGAAGGTCTTCACCGTGGCCTTGAGGGCCTTCGCGTCGTCGGGGGTGAAGGCGCGCAGGGCGTGCTGGACGCGGTTGCCGAGCTGGGCCAGCACGTCCGCGGGCACGTCCTTGGGGGTCTGGGTGACGAAGAAGACGCCGATCCCCTTGGAGCGGATCAGCCGGACGGTCTGGGTGATGGATTCCAGGAACGCCTTCGAGGCCCCGTTGAAGAGGAGGTGCGCCTCGTCGAAGAAGAACACCAGCTTGGGCCGTTCCAGATCACCGACTTCGGGAAGTCCTCCGTAGAGGTCGGCGAGCAGCCACATCAGAAATGTGGAGAAAAGCTGTGGTTTGTCCTGTACTGCCGGGAGTTCCAGTACAGAGACCACTCCGCGCCCGTCGGCGGCCGTCCGGAGCAATTCACCGGTGTCGAATTCGGGCTCGCCAAAGAATTCCGTGGCGCCCTGCTGCTCGAATGCGGTCAGGGCGCGCAGGATCACTCCGGCGGTCACGGTGGAGAGCCCGCCGATTCCCTTCAGCTCGGGTTTTCCCTTGTCGGACACGAGGAAGGCGACGACCGCCCGCAGGTCCTTGAGGTCGATCAGCTCCAGGCCCTTGGAGTCGGCGTAGTGGAAGATCAGGCCGAGCGACTGCTCCTGCGTCTGGTTGAGCTGGAGCACCTTCGACATCAGCACCGGCCCGAAGGCAGTCACGGTCGCGCGGACGGGGATCCCGGGGCCGATCCCGCCGAGGGAGTAGAACTCGGCGGGGTACCCGGTCGCCTCCCACTCCTGCGCGACCTCGCCGGCCCTGGCCGCGGTCCGCTCGTTCGCCGCGCCGGGGACGGAGATGCCGGAGACGTCGCCCTTGATGTCGGCCAGGAAGACGGGCACGCCGTTCGCCGACAGCTGCTCGGCGATCAGCTGGAGCGTCTTGGTCTTGCCGGTGCCGGTCGCCCCGGCCACCAGCCCGTGCCGGTTGAGCATGGAGAGGGGGATCCGGATCTGCCGGCCGGGCAGGCACTTCCCGTCCCAGAGCAGGGCTCCGAGGTCGAGCGCGGGGCCGGTGAAGGCGTACCCGGCGGCGATCGCGTCGACGGCGGGGTCGGGCGCCCCGGGTTCCTGCCCGCCGGGCGGTTCGGGCGGTTCGGGCGGGTCGGCCGGAACGGCCGGGCCGGTGCTCTGGCTCATGCATCCCTCCCGGAATAGGCCTGTCTGCCACTTTTGCACCGACCGCGCGAGGCTGCGCCCGGAGGCACCGGCCCGGTAGGCTTTCCGTGTGATCTTCAAGCGCATCGGAAACGGGCGGCCGTACCCCGACCACGGCCGGGAGAGCGTCCGGCAGTGGGCGGACGTCGCGCCGCGCCCGGTACGGCTCGACCAGCTCGTGACGACCAAGGGGCAGCTGGACCTCGAGACCCTGCTCGCGGAGGACTCCACCTTCTACGGGGACCTCTTCGCCCACGTCGTGAAGTGGCAGGGCGACCTCTACCTGGAGGACGGGCTGCACCGCGCCGTGCGCGCGGCCCTCCAGCAGCGCCAGGTCCTGCACGCGCGCGTCCTCGAACTGGACTGATTGCGCCTTTCGGGTCTGCCTTACCCGATCAACAGATCATTTAGTAGGCATCGTTCCGGTACGGCACTACGCTGCGCCCATGAGCATGCTCACTCCCCCCGGCATGGGCGGAAAGTACCGCGTAACGGGAGCTGCCTACCCCCGTATGAGCCGCCCCCGGCGGCGTCGGAAGATCGTCCTCGCCCTGCTCGGATCCGTCCTGGCCCTGGCCCTGCTCGGCTACGGGGCGCTGCAGCTCATCGACGTGTTCGGCGGCGACGACAGCGGCAAGCGCAACACGGCGGCGTCCGACGGGAACTGCCCCACGGCCTCCGCCAAGCCCGCGAACGCGGTGAAGCCCGCCACCGCCCCGGACGCGGGCCCCGCCGCCTCCAAGGCCCCCGCGGTCGCCCTTCCGCAGCCCGGCCAGATCACCGTCAACGTCTACAACGCGACCCCGCGCGCCGGCCTGGCCAAGGCCGTCGGCGACGAGCTGAAGAAGCGCGGCTTCGCCGTCGGCCACGTCGGCAACGCCCCCGCCGACTTCGACAAGAAGGTCCCCGGTCCCGGGATACTGCTCGGCTCCCCGCGGACGGACAAGGCCGCCTACTCCGTCCTCGGCACCCAGCTCGCCGGGGTCACCACCCAGACCGACGCCCGCGAGGGCGCGGACATCGACCTGATCCTCGGCGACTCCTTCAAGGAGCTCAGCACGAAGGAGGACGCGGACAAGGCGCTGGCCGTCCTGGCCAACCCCGCGCCCGCGCCCTCCGCGAAGTGCTGATCCCCTGAACCGGGGCGCCTACTCGGCCGAGCCGTACATGCGGTCGCCCGCGTCGCCCAGGCCCGGAACGATGTAGCCGTGCTCGTTGAGCCGCTCGTCCACGGCGGCCGTCACCACCGTCACCGGCGTGCCCGCGAGCTCGCGCTCCATGACCTCGACGCCCTCCGGCGCGGCCAGCAGCACCACGGCGGTCACGTCGTCGGCGCCGCGCTTGATGAGCTCCTGGATCGCGGCGACCAGCGTGCCGCCGGTGGCCAGCATCGGGTCCACCACGTACACCTGGCGGCCGGAGAGGTCCTCGGGCATGCGCGTCGCGTACGTGGAGGCCTCCAGGGTCTCCTCGTTGCGGACCATGCCCAGGAAGCCCACCTCGGCGGTCGGCAGCAGCCGGACCATGCCGTCCAGCATGCCGAGGCCGGCGCGCAGGATCGGGACGACCAGCGGGCGCGGGTACGACAGCTTGACGCCGGTGGTCGGGCCGACCGGGGTCTCGATGTCGGCCTGCTCGGTGCGCACGTCGCGGGTGGCCTCGTACGCGAGGAGGGTCACCAGCTCGTCGGCCAGCCGACGGAAGGTGGGGGAGTCGGTGCGCTTGTCGCGCAGCGTGGTGAGTTTGTGCGCCACCAAGGGGTGATCGACGACCTGCAAACGCACAACATCCTCCAAGACTCAGCCGGGCTTCGACCTGCGATCAGCGAACTGCGAGACCCTGCTACCTGCGAAAACGGCCGCCTGTTCGCGACCCACTGGCAAAAGGCTACGCGCTGTGCGCACCGCCGCGCGTCCGCCGCGGGCCCTGAGATGCGGGCCGCCCCGCCGCCCAGCACGCTGGTCTGGTGAGCAACGGACTGGTGATCGCGGCCGTCGACGGATCCGAGCACAGCCTCCGCGCCCTGGAGTGGGCCCGCACGGCGGCCCTGCGGCACGGCACCGGCCTGCTCGTCGCCCACGTGCTGCCCGAGGCCACCCAGCTGTACGCCGGGCGCCGCTCGGCCCTGCACGACCCGAACGAGCCCGAGGAGTACGCGGACCCCGTGGGCGACCGCGTACGCGCCATCCTGGAGGCCTCCCCCGAGCAGCCCGCGGACATCCGCTACGAGGCCCTGGAGGGCTCGGTCCCGGCGGCGCTGAGGGTGATCAGCGGCGAGGGCTCGCCCCGGATGCTGGTGATGGGCTCCCGGGGGCGCGGCGGGTTCGCCGCGCTGCTGCTCGGCTCGAACAGCAGGGCCGTGGCCACCACCGCCTCCTGCCCCGTGGTGGTGGTCCCGCACGCCGACCGCGACGCGGCCGCCGACCCCGCCGGGGAGGCCGCGGGCGCCTCGGCCGGCAAGGTGGTGCTCGGGCTGCACGTCACCGAGACGCCCGAGGACGTGCTGTCCTTCGCCTTCGCGGAAGCCGCCGCACGGGGGACCACCGTCCAGGTGGTCTCGGCGTACGCGATCCCGCCCGGCCCGGCGAACGTGCTCGGCGGCCCCTTCGCGGTGATCCCGCCCGAGGCGCTCGCCGACGGAGGGGACGCCGTGCCGGCCGAACGGGAGATGCTGCGGGCCCAGACCCGGCGGCTGGAGGCGGTGCGGAGCCGGTACCCGGACGTGCCCGTCGAGCAGGCCGCCGAGCCCGGGAACGCGGCCGGGCGGCTGGTGGAGGCGTCCCGGTCGGCCGCGCTGGTCGTGGTGGGCCGCCACCACCCGCGCGTACGGTCCCTGCTGATCGGGTCGGTCGCGCACGCGGTGCTCCAGCACGCGCACGGCCCGGTGGCCGTCGTACCGGCCCTCACCGACGAGGACGCCGGGGTCTGACCCCTGACCTGGGGCGATCTGCGCGCCGGTGGCATCAAACGCGCCGGCCGGGGGAAGGTGGGAGCCGGGGGGTCTGCTCCGTGACGGCGGAGGAGGACGACCGGACCAGCCTGGGGTGGTGCCGATGCCCGAGACGCAGCCGAACTACACCGACGGGAGAGAGGCGTACGAGGCGCCGGAGACGGCGGCGCAGCGCAGGGCGCGACGCGCGCAGTTCCTGCGCGATCTGAACGAGGCCAGGGAGCTGCGCGACCGGGTCCAGCCCCGTCGCGCCCGAGCGGCCCGGATGCGGCAGCAGATGCGGATGCGCACCTTCCGCTGGTGACCGGGAGGCCGGGACGCGGCCGATGCGCGGCCGGGCTGCGGCCGGGGTGTGCCACCCGGCGCGCCACCCGGCCCACCGGCGTGCGCGCCGGCGGCCCCCTGACCGGGCCCGCGACCGGGCCCCCGGCGGGGCGCGCCACCGGCGCCGCGACACGGCCGCCGCGCGGAAGACCTCTCGCAAAGCCGCTGTTTCTGCCACGATGCCGATTGGGCGGGGTGCGGACGGCAAGCGTCACGGCCGTGCACACCCCAACCTCCGGCCGGGGGGACCTCCAACCGGCACGCCTATGACCAGTGGGAGAGTCACGGTGTACTTCGCCGCACTGCTCGCGCGCACCGAAGACGGGTGGGAAGCGAGCGACCTGGAACTCGACGACGTCGAGTCCCTCAGTGATCTGATCGATCTCGCACGGTCCACCGCTGTCGACGACGACACGGTGGTCGCCCTCATCGAGCAGGAGGACGCCTGGTTCGGCGTCATCCGCGTGGACGGAGAGGAGGACCCTCGGTACTTCGTCTCGAACGCCGCCGTGGCCGACCGCAGCTCCTACGGATCGATGCTGACGAAGGAGCTGCTGGGCACCGACGAGGAGGACGACGACCTCGACGAACTGGACCTGGACGGCACCGAGGACGGCGAGGACGAGCCGATCGCCGCCTACTCGGACGAGGACGACGACGACGCGGACGCCGAGCCGCGCGCCGGCTCCGATCCCCTGCCGGCCGGCCCCCTCGGCGACCCCGGGCTGCTGGCCGATCTCGGGGTCGGCCACAAGGAACTGCTGGACCTCGACGGAGACGCCCTCAGCGAGATCGCCGACGCCCTCGGCGCCACCGACGTGCTGGAGGCCGTCCGCTAGTGATCACCGAGCACCACATCACGTACGACCCCGATCCCGTACGGGATCCCTGGCGGGACTCCATGCGCCTGGCGCTGGAGGAGGCCGCCCTGGCGGTACCGGCCGGCGACGTGCCGGTCGGTGCCGTCGTGCTCGGCCCCGGCGGGGAGCTCCTCTCCACCGGGCACAACGAACGGGAGGCCGCCGGAGATCCCACGGCGCACGCCGAGCTGCTGGCGCTGCGCCGGGCGGCCGCCCGGCTCGGGGAATGGCGGCTGACCGGGTGCACGCTGGTGGTGACCCTGGAGCCGTGCGTGATGTGCGCGGGCGCGCTGGTGCAGTCCCGCGTGGCGCGGGTCGTCTACGGCGCGGGGGACGAGAAGGCGGGCGCGGCCGGGTCGCTGTGGGACCTCGTGCGCGACCGCCGGCTCAACCACCGCCCCGAGGTGATCCGCGGGGTGCTGGAGCAGGAGTGCGCGCGGCAGCTCACGGACTTCTTCCGGGAGCTGTGAGGCCCTCGCGGGAGCCTTCCGGGAGTGGTGAGCCAGGCCACGTCCTGCGGATTTGCAAACCACTCCCCACCTTGGGCTAGGATCTCTCTCGGTGGTGTGTCCGAGTGGCCGAAGGAGCTCGCCTCGAAAGCGAGTATGGGGCAACCCATCGGGGGTTCAAATCCCTCCACCACCGCCACTGAGAGCCCCGGTTCGTACGAACCGGGGCTCTCGCGCGTGCCCGCCGTGACCGGCCGCCCGCTCGGCCGTTGTCACGGCATGACCAAGACCCAGCGCATGCTCGCCGCCTTCGCCCTCGCGGGGGCCGCCGCGGGCCTCGCCGCACCCGCCGCCTCCGCCGCGCCCCTGGAAGCGGCCCCGCTCAGCCTCCCGGACCTCCCGGCCGCCGCCCCGGGCATGCCCGCCGGCGCCCAGCCCTCCGTCCCCGAGATCGGCGCGCGGCTCAGCCAGGGCGCGAACCAGCTGAACCAGCTGATGACCCTGCCCGACCAGCTCTCCCCCGTGATCGCGCCCGTCCAGCCGCTCCTGGGCCTCGCCGGCGCCATCCAGTAGCCCCGGCGCTCCCTGGCCCTGCCCGGCGCTCCCTGGCGCTCCCTGGCGCTCCTGCCCCTTCCCGGCCCTCCCCCGGACGCGAAGAAGGTCCCGACCGGAGTCGGGACCTTCGACGATGGGGACGGGGGAAGTGGCGATCGGGGGGACAAGCCACTTCCCCCGACGGGGACGGACCTGCCAGCCCGAGCCGCAGTCAGGGGGGAAGCTTGCGGCTCGGACCCCGCAGTGAGGCCCTGTCCCTCACCCACCGGTTTCCTGCCAGAACCGGTGGGCTCGTGTTCAATCCTGCGCCCGCCCCGACCGGGCACCCAGCGGCAAAGGGCCCCAACCACCGGGTCATTGGTCCTTAAAGGACAGGTGAGTGACCAAACCTGACCGGTTAGACTCACCCGACTTTGCAGCGCCGGTTGGGGAGGCCGACACCGTCCATGGACACCAAGAAGCTCATCACGGGCGTCCTCACCGTGTTCGTCCTCTTCGTGATCATCACCCAGCCCAAGCGGGCGGCGGAGATGGTGGGAATAGGCTTCCAGGGCATATCGGATGCCGCCTCGGGCATCGGCGAGTTCATCACCGAACTGGTGAACTGAAACCGTACGCCGAAGCGATTTCCGGACTTCCAGGTCCCCCACTCCGACGGGTGGGGGACCTTTCGCGTTCACGGTCGGGGGAGCCGGTAAAAAGAATACCCCTAAATGCCCAACTTGCCCTCAACACGGCTATATACGGTGCTTGCACACAGTGCACATCTCTTGTGATGCTATGACCGCTTTTGACCGATGAGTTGACCGAAGGGGTGGCGTGACCGTGCCGGCCAGTACTGCGCCTCAGGTGCCTCCCCAGCAAGAGCTCCGCCCGCACGAACCGCGCCACCAGGAGCCGCGCCCGGCCGAGCCCCGCACCGCCGAGCTCCGCCCGGGCGGGCCGCGTCCGGCGGAACCGCGCACGGGGGAGCCGCGCCCCGGCCCCCGCCCTCAGGAGCAGTCGCGGGAGCAGCCGCAGGAACAGTCGCAGGACGCGTCCCGGGAGCCGTCTCAGGAGCCGCCGCAGGAGCCGTCCCGGGACCTGCCCCAGGACCTGCCCCGGGACCTGCCCCAGACGCCGGCGAGGCCGCAGGGACGGGGCGCCGACACCCGGGCCCTGACCCAGGTGCTCTTCGGCCAGTTGAAGGACCTGGAGCCGGGCACCAGCGAGCACCACCGGGTGCGCGGGGCCCTGATCGAGGCCAACCTCCCGCTCGTCCGGTACGCGGCCGCCCGCTTCCGCAGCCGCAACGAGCCGATGGAGGACGTGGTCCAGGTCGGCACCATCGGCCTGATCAACGCGATCGACCGGTTCGACCCGGAGCGCGGGGTGCAGTTCCCCACCTTCGCGATGCCGACGGTCGTGGGCGAGATCAAACGGTACTTCCGCGACAACGTCCGCACCGTCCACGTCCCGCGCCGCCTCCACGAGCTGTGGGTACAGGTGAACGCCGCGACCGAGGACCTCACCACCCTCCACGGCCGGACCCCGACCACCCCCGAGATCGCCGAGCGGCTGCGGATCAGCGAGGACGAGGTGCTGTCCTGCATCGAGGCCGGCCGCAGCTACCACGCGACCTCGCTGGAGGCCGCGCAGGAGGGCGACGGCATGCCCGGGCTGCTCGACCGGCTCGGCTACGAGGACCCCGAGCTGGCCGGCGTCGAGCACCGCGACCTCGTACGCCACCTGCTGGTGCAGCTCCCCGAACGGGAGCAGCGGATCCTCCTCCTGCGCTACTACAACAATCTGACGCAGTCGCAGATCAGCGCGGAGCTGGGCGTCTCGCAGATGCACGTGTCCCGGCTGCTCGCCCGGAGCTTCGCCCGTCTGAGATCCGCAAACAGGATCGAGGCCTAACCGGATCGGGTGGAGCTGTTCCAGCGTTTCCCTACAGAATCGGCTCATTCTGCTCGGTCGCCCGACTGTCGCTGGAGATACTTGTCGACATGACGCTACAGCGTGTTGCCGACATGTGACATTCTGCTGGAACCGCGTTTGCCGCAGCCCCGCCTCCGGTATTCAGGTGGAGGCTGCGTTCCTCCGACGGGCGCAGAGACGCGACCGTCCGCGACCTCAAGGGGGTGGCATGTCCGCAGAACAGGGCAGCTCCAAGGTGCTCACGCTCGACACGCGTGAGCTGCCGGCAGTGGCCGACCGCTCGGAAGCCATCGACACCCGCACCCTCTCCCGCTCCCTCTTCCAGCGACTCGCCGCCCTGGACGCGGACAGCCCCGAACGGGCGTACGTACGAGACACCCTGATCGAGCTGAACCTGCCGCTCGTGCGCTACGCGGCGGCCCGGTTCCGCAGCCGGAACGAGCCGATGGAGGACATCGTCCAGGTCGGCACCATCGGCCTGATCAAGGCGATCGACCGGTTCGACTGCGAACGCGGCGTGGAGTTCCCGACGTTCGCGATGCCGACCGTCGTGGGCGAGATCAAACGATTCTTTCGAGACACTTCCTGGTCCGTCCGCGTCCCGCGCAGGCTCCAGGAACTGCGCCTCGCGCTGACCAAGGCGAGCGACGAACTGGCCCAGAAGCTGGACCGGTCCCCGACCGTCCCGGAGCTGGCGGCCGTGCTCGGCGTCTCCGAGGAGGAGGTCGTCGACGGCCTCGCCGTCGGGAACGCCTACACCGCCTCCTCGCTCGACTCGCCCTCCCCGGAGGACGAGGGCGGCGAGGGCTCGCTCGCGGACCGCCTCGGGTACGAGGACACCGCACTGGAGGGCGTCGAGTACCGCGAGTCGCTCAAGCCGCTGCTCGCCAAACTCCCGCCCCGGGAACGGCAGATCATCATGCTGCGGTTCTTCGCGAACATGACCCAGTCGCAGATCGGCGAGGAGGTCGGCATCTCCCAGATGCACGTCTCCCGCCTGCTCACCCGCACGCTCGCCCAGCTGCGGACGGGCCTGATCGGGGACTGAGTCACAGAGCCGCCGGCGGGCGGGGTTCACATTTGACACTGCGTCAGGAACACTGGCGCGATGCGAACGG
Source organism: Streptomyces sp. NPDC044002 (assembly GCF_056434525.1). Taxonomy (NCBI): domain Bacteria; kingdom Bacillati; phylum Actinomycetota; class Actinomycetes; order Kitasatosporales; family Streptomycetaceae; genus Streptomyces; species Streptomyces sp. NPDC044002. The sequence continues at coordinate 161,747 of NZ_JBWKEZ010000006.1, read as the reverse complement.
GACCCCGCGCCGCCCTCGCCCTCGCCCTCTGCTGCACCGCCCTGGCGGCCCTCGCCGGCTGCGGGCAGGACCGGGACGGGTACGTCGTCGTGGGCGCCGCCGCCGCGGGCCCCGAACGGGGTGCGGGAGAGAACGTGCCGCCGCGGGGCCAGGTGGAGTTCCAGCCGCTGACATCCGGCGGACCGGCCCCCTCCGCCGACGCCCCCGGTTCTACGCCGCCCGGCGCGCCCGGGTCCCGGCCGGGCGACGGCTCCGGCCCGGGCGGAGGGACGGCCACCGCCCCGGTCGGCTCCGCACCCGCCCCCGGCACCCCGCCGGACCCGGACACCCCGGCCACCCCCGGCGGCACCGGGGGCGCGGGCACGGGCGCCACCACCCCGGGCGCGCCCGACACCCCGGCCCCTCCCGCCCCGCCGATCTCACCCGGCACCCCGGGCACCCCCGGCACCCCAGCCCCTCCGGCCCCTCCCGCCCCGAAGCCGGGCACGACGCCGCCCGCCCCACCGGCCACCCCGGCCCGGCTCACGCTCGGCGCCCCGGTCCGCGCGCCGGCGTCCTCCCGCTGGTGCGAACGCGTCACGGTGACCTTCACCAACACCGGCACCACGGCGGCCCGCTCCGGCACGGTCGGCTTCGCGACGCACATCATCGGCGCCCTCGGCGTCGACTGGGCCACGATCACCACGACCCAGCCCCTGCCCGCCCCCATCGCGGGCGGCAGCTCGAAGACGCAGACCTACACGGTCTGCGTGGAGGCGTGGCGGGTCCCGCTGGGCATGCACGTGGAAACCCGGAACGTCACCGCCACCTGGAACTGAGGCCGGCGGCACGACCGCCGCCGCCCGATCCCGGTTTTCCGATTCCTTTACCGCCACACCCCCCGAATTCATTTGCCTGTAGCAACCATGCGCTTCTATGGTTGCCCTAAGCAACAAGATGGGGGCGGTTCCCGGTGACCACGCAGACGGCCCAGCACACCCGCTACGAGGAGCTGGCCCGCCAGCTCACCGGAATCGGCGCGGTCAAACGCGACCTGGCCCGGATGCTGCCCCCGCACTGCCCGCCCGGCTCCGCCGCCGTCCTCACCGTCCTCGACCGGCACGGCGAGATGCGGCTCAGCCGGCTCACCGAGTTCATGGCCGTCGACATCTCCGTCAGCAGCCGGCACGTCGCCCACGTGGCGCAGCACGGCTGGATCGAGCGGGAGACCGACCCCGGCGACGGCCGCTGCCGGATCCTGCGCCTCACCGAAGCCGGACGCGCCATGCTCGCCGAGCTCGGCGCCCGCTACACCGACGCGCTGGAGAAGGCCCTGGCCGACTGGTCGGCCGAGGACATCGACGCACTGAACACCCTGCTGGCCCGACTCCGATCGAGCTTCTAGGCAAAGGAAACACATGGCTACGACCACACCCGGCGGTGTGCGGGGAGGCGGCCGGTCGGAGACCACGTCCGACGGCGCACCCATGACCCATCCGCAGATCATGAAGGCGCTGTCCGGGCTCATGCTCGGCATGTTCGTGGCGATCCTGTCCTCCACGATCGTCTCCAACGCCCTGCCCCAGATCATCAGCGACCTCGGCGGCACCCAGTCCTCCTACACCTGGGTCGTCACCGCCGCCCTGCTCTCGATGACGGCCGCGACCCCGCTGTGGGGCAAGCTGTCCGACCTCTTCAGCAAGAAGCTCCTCGTCCAGATATCCCTGGTGATCTACGTCCTCGGCTCCGTGGTCGCGGGCATGTCGCAGAACACCGGGATGCTCATCGCCTGCCGGGTGGTCCAGGGCATCGGCGTCGGCGGCCTCTCCGCCCTCGCCCAGATCGTGATGGCCGCGATGATCTCCCCGCGCGAGCGCGGCCGCTACAGCGGCTACCTGGGCGCCGTCTTCGCCGTCGCCACCGTCGGCGGCCCGCTGCTCGGCGGTGTCATCACCGACACCTCGTGGCTCGGCTGGCGCTGGTGCTTCTACGTCGGCGTGCCCTTCGCCGTCATCGCCCTGATCGTCCTCCAGCGCACCCTGCACCTGCCGGTGGTCCGCCGCGACGTCAAGGTCGACTGGCTGGGCGCCTTCCTGATCAGCGGGGCCGTCTCGCTCCTGCTGATCTGGGTCACCCAGGCCGGGGATTCCTACGACTGGATCTCCTGGACCACCCTGGCGATGACCGGCGGCGCCGTGGTGCTCGGCCTGCTCTTCCTCCTCGTCGAGTCCCGCGCGAGCGACCCGATCATCCCGCTGCGGCTGTTCCGCAACAAGACCATCAGCCTGGCCTCCGCCGCCTCGCTGTTCGTCGGCATCGCGATGTTCTCCGGCACGGTCTTCTTCAGCCAGTACTTCCAGCTGGCCCGGGGCGAGTCCCCCACCATGTCCGGCATCCTCACCATCCCGATGATCGGCGGCCTCTTCGTCTCCTCCACGGTCTCCGGCCAGATCATCACCAAGACCGGCAAGTGGAAGGCCTGGCTGGTCTCCGGCGGCGTGCTGCTGACCGCCGGACTCGGCATGCTCGGCACCCTGCGCTACGACACCCCGTACTGGCACATCGCGCTCTACATGGCGCTCACCGGGCTCGGCCTCGGCATGATGATGCAGAACCTGGTCCTCGCGACGCAGAACCAGGTGGCTCCCGAGGACCTCGGCGCCGCCAGCTCCGTCGTCACCTTCTTCCGCTCCCTCGGCGGCGCCATGGGCGTCTCGGCACTGGGCGCGGTCATGGCCAACCGGGTCACCCACTACGTCCAGGACGGGCTGGCCGCACTCGGCCCGAAGGCCGCGGCCCTCGGGCACGGCGGCACCGGCGGCGGCGGGATCCCCGACCTCGACAAGCTGCCCGCGCCGTTCCGGACCGTCATCGAGTCCGCGTACGGGCACGGCGTCGGCGACGTCTTCCTGTACGCGGCCCCGAGCGCGCTGCTCGCGCTGCTGCTGGTGCTGTTCATCAAGGAGATCGCCCTGAAGTCGAAGCCGGCCCTGCACGAGCCGGCCGCCGAGGGCGGCGCCGGGGCCCCTGCGCCCTCCGAGGCAACCGAGCCCGCCGAGGCCGCCGCGCGGGCCAAGGCCTGACCGGAAGTCCAGCGGAGCACGCCGTGAACGGCCCGGGGGCGGGGCCCAAGCAAGGGGGGGGGAACGGGGCCTCGGCCCGTGTGGGGGTCTGTTGTTTGTCCCTCCGCTCCCGAAGGTGAGAGGAAAGGGGAAA
>NZ_JBWKEZ010000006.1:90397-158542 GCF_056434525.1 Streptomyces sp. NPDC044002 | reverse complement strand
ACTCCCCACGCCAGCCACCACCGAGGACAGAAACCCACACGCAACCCCCAACCCCCCCCCCCCCCCCCCCCCCCCCCCCCCCCCCCCCCCCCCCCCCCCCCCCCCGGGCCTTCGCCGTGTGCGCGGCCTTGGCCTCGATCCCTGCGATCAGGACGTCGAGGGCCAGGGCGAACTCCGCCTCGGGCGCCCGCCGGACCGTGCCGCCGCAGCCGTTCAGGGCGCAGCCGCAGAGGAACTGGGAGACGGCCAGGTGCGCGCCCGTCCGGGCGGCGTCCACCAGGCCGGTGGACTCCAGCAGCCGGTGCAGGGCCGCGTCGAAGGCTCGCGCGTGCGGGCCGATGTTCGGGTAGGCGACGCTGAGCGGGGCCACCCACGGATGCTCCGCCAGCAGCTGCCGGTAGCCGCAGGCCAGGGTCCGCAGCCGGGCCGGCCAGCCCTCCCCGGGGGACGGGCCGGCCGGCAGCCGCTGCTGGCCCAGGGCACTGTCCAGGGCCAGTTCGAGCAGGTCGTGCTTGGTGTCCACGTACCAGTACAGGGACATCGCGGTGACCCCCAGCTCGGCGGCCAGCCGGCGCATCGAGAACCGGCCGAGCCCCTCCGCGTCCAGCAGCCGCACGGTGGCGGCGGTGATCCGGTCCCGGTCCAGGCCCGAGGGCGCCTCACTGCGGCGTCTGCCGGGGGCGCCGGCTCTGGCGCCCAGCCACACACTGGTCCTGGCCTCGCCCGGATCAGCCTCGGTCACCATGGAGGCACCCTCCTCACCACAAGGGGATCGGCCCGGAATGCCCGGTCCGCCCTCTTGATGCTAGGGGGTCGTCAGGTCGTAGAAGGTGGCTCCGCCGATGGTGGTGGCCTTGAAGTTCGCCTTCACCCAGCTGTCGATGGCCGAGCCCGCCGCCCCGCCGGGACCTCCCGTGCCCCCGGGCCGGTTCGTACCCGCACCCCCCTCGCCGGAGGCGCCGTCGAGGCCGCCCTGGGCGATGAACCAGTGGATCTTCCCCGCCTTCACGTACTCCTTGAACTGCTCCAGCGTGGGCGAGGGATCGCTGCCGTTGAAGCCGCCGATCGGCATCACGGGGGCGCCGGAGGCCAGCTGGTAACTCGCCGCGTTCTGGGAGCCGACGGTGGCCGCCGCCCAGGTGTAGCGGTCGGCGCCGGTGCTCAGCGCGGCCTTGGCGTCCGCGCCGACCTTGGTGCCGCCCAGCAGCCCGCCGGGACCGCCGCCGGCGAAGCCCAGGCCCTCACGGCCGCCCGGGACGCCGCCCGGGGCGCCGCCCGGGACTCCTTGGCCGCCGGGGAATCCGCCCTGGGCACCGCCGTTCGGCCGCACCGCACCCGGGCCGCCCATCGGGCCGCCGCCCTGCGGCGCTCCACCGGGGAACCCGCCCTGCGCGCCCTGGCCGGCGGTGCCTCCCGGGACGCCCCGGAACTGCTCGGCGCCGGGGCCGAAGCGCATCCCGCCCGGGCCGCCCCGCCCGCCGGCCACCGCCGGGCCGGCCGTCGGGATGGACCCGGTGTGGCCCGTGCCGACGGTGGTCAGGCAGTACGCGAGCGGACCCGCCAGGGCCGCGCCCAGCCCCAGCGCGGCCGTCGCCAGCAGCACCCGGCGCCCGAAACGGGCCGCGAACGGCAGCAGGGCGGCGGCCAGCAGGCCCCCGGCCAGTACCGCCCAGCGCAGCCACGGCAGGTAGCCGGAGGAACGGCCGAGGAGTACGTACGACCAGACGGCGGTCAGGGCCAGCGTCCCGGACAGGGTGAGCGCGGCGGCCTTCCCGCCCCGCTCCTCCCAGAGCACGGCAGTGCCCATGCCGACCAGAGCGGCCACGAAGGGCGCGAGCGCGACGGTGTAGTACTCGTGGAAGATGCCCTGCATGTAGCTGAAGACGAGCACGGTGATCAGCAGCGAGCCGCCCCAGGCGAGGAACGCCGCGCGGGCCATGCCCTCCAGGGAGTCGGTGGCCCTGCGGGCCCGCCAGGTGACCACCAGCCCGGCCACCAGCAGCACCAGCGCCGCCGGCAGCAGCCAGGAGATCTGGCCGCCCACGTTCGCCGAGAACAGCCGGTCTATGCCGGTCTCCCCCCAGCCGCCGCCCCTGAGGCCGGGGCCTCCCTCGGGCATCCCGTACGCCCCGGCCCCTCCGGTCATGGACCGCCCGCCGCCGACGCTGCCCGTCTCGTTGCCGTTCAGCCGGCCGAGGCCGTTGTAGCCGAAGGTGAGCTCCAGGAAGGAGTTGTTCTGCGAGCCGCCGATGTACGGGCGGGAGGAGGCGGGCCACAGCTCCACCACGGCCACCCACCAGCCGCCGGACACCACCGCCGCCAGCCCGGCGAGCAGCAGCTGCCCGAGCCTGCGGCGCAGCCGGGTCGGCGCGCAGACCGCGTACAGCAGGGCCAGCGGCGGCAGGATGACGAAGGCCTGCAAGGTCTTCGTCAGGAAGCCCAGGCCGATCGCCGCGCCGGCCGCCACCAGCCAGCCCGTCCGCGCCCCGTCCAGGGCCCGGAGCACGCAGTACACGGTGACGGTCAGCAGCAGCGTCAGCAGCGCGTCCGGGTTGTTGAAGCGGAACATCAGCGCGGCCACGGGCGTGAGCGCGAAGGCGGCACCGCTCAGCAGGGCGGCCCCGGCCCCGAACTGGCGCCGCACTGCCGCGTACAGCACGGCGGTGGTGCCGACGCCCATCAGGGCCTGGGGTACGAGGATCTGCCAGGAGCCGAGCCCGAACAGCCGGACGGACAGCGCCATCGGCCACAGGGCGGCCGGGGGCTTGTCGACGGTGATGGAGTTCCCGGCGTCGGAGGAGCCGAAGAAGAAGGCCTTCCAGCTCTCCGAACCGGCCTGTACGGCGGCGGAGTAGAAGGAGTTGGCGTAACCGGACGCTCCCAGGTTCCACAGCAGCAGCACGGCGGTGGCGAGCAGCAGCGCCGCGTACGCGGGCCGCTCCCAGCGCGGCCGCACGGCGCCGGCCCGGTGCGCGGCGGTACTCGCGGCCGCGGCGGGCGGCCGCTCGGGGAAGGGGGAGTCGAAGGGGGCTGGGGCTGTGGTCATCGGTGGTCGTCCTTCACGGGAGTGGTGCGCCGCTCGGGGAAGACCCAGGCGCGGAAGAGCAGGAACCGCAGCACGGTGGCGGCGAGGTTGGCGGTGATCAGGACGGCCAGCTCGGTGCTGTGGGCGGGGCTCGCGGTGGCCGCGTCGAGGGCGGCGAGCGAACCGCTGGTCAGGGCCAGTCCGATGGCGAAGACCACGAGCCCCTGGGCCTGGTGGCGGACGGCCCGGTCGCGGCCCCGGACACCGAAGGTGAGCCGCCGGTTGGCGGCGGTGTTGGCCACGGCGGAGAGCAGCAGGGCGGCCGCGTTGGCGGTCTGCGGCCCGGAGCCAAGCCTGAAGAGCGAGTACAGGGCGAGGTAGCACAGGGTGGACAGCACCCCGACCACGCAGAAGCCGAGCAGCTGGCGGGCCAGCCCGCGCGGTACCCCGGGCAGGGCCGTGCGGTCGCGCGGGTCGTCACCGAAGGGGCGGGCGAGCCGGTCGAGCGGGAGCGCTCCGACCGCCAGCGCCCGGCCCACCCGCCAGACGCCCTTCAGGTCCTCGGTGGCGGTCTTCACGATGTGGACCGTGGAGTCGGGATCGTCCACCCAGTCCACCGGCACCTCGTGGATCCGCAGACCCGCCCGCTCGGCCAGTACCAGCATCTCGGTGTCGAAGAACCAGCCGGTGTCCTCCACCAGCGGCAGCAGCCGCTCCGCCACCTCGCGCCGGATGGCCTTGAACCCGCACTGGGCGTCGCTGAACCGGGCGGCGAGGGAGGAACGCAGCAGCAGGTTGTAGGCCCGCGAGACGAACTCCCGCTTGGCTCCCCGTACGACCCGCGAGGAGCGGGCCAGCCGGGTGCCGATGGCCAGGTCGGAGTGGCCGGAGATGAGCGGGGCCACCAGCGGCAGCAGCGCGTTCAGATCGGTGGAGAGGTCCACGTCCATGTACGCGAGGACGGGAGCCTCCGAGCGCGACCAGACGGTGCGCAGGGCCCGCCCGCGGCCCTTCTCCTCCAGCCGGAAGCTGCGTACTCCTTCGACCGAGGCGGCGAGCCCGGCCGCGACCTCGGGGGTGCGGTCGGTGCTGGCGTTGTCGGCGATGGTGATGCGGAAGGCGTACGGGAACGTGCGGGTGAGGTGTGCGTGGAGCCGGCGGACACAGGGGCCGAGGTCCTTCTCCTCGTTGAAGACCGGGATCACCACGTCGAGTACGGGCTCGCCGGGCGCGGACGCGAGCGGCGCCCGGGCCGGGAGGGCGTCGGGAGAGGTGTCGGTTGGCATGTTCCGACCCTCGCCGGGCGCCCTGTCACCTCGGTGTGGTGAGCCTGTGCGCCGTCTGTGAGTGCGTGCCGGGGTCGTGGGCCGCGAGCGGGAGCAGCACCTCGAAGCAGGTCCGGCCCGGCTCGCTGCGTACGCCGACCCGTCCGTCGTGCGCGCCGACCACTGCCTGGACGATGGCGAGGCCGAGCCCGGTCGATCCCGCCGCGCGGGACCGGGAGGCGTCGCCCCGGGCGAAGCGCTCGAAGACGTGGGGCAGCAGCTCGGGCGGGATCCCGGGTCCGTCGTCCTCGATCCGCAGCCGGACTGCGGATGTTTCACGTGAAACATGGGCGGTGACGGTGGTGCCGGGCGGGGTGTGGGTGCGGGCGTTGGCGAGGAGGTTCACCAGGACCTGCTGGACCCGTGCCGCGTCGGCGCGGACGGGTGCGGGCTCGTCGGGGAGGGAGAGGCGCCAGTGGTGGCCGGGGCCCGCCGCACGGGCGTCGCTGACGGCGTCGACGACGAGCGGGGCCAGGTCGGTGTCCTCGAAGGACAGCGGGCGTCCCGCGTCCAGCCGGGCCAGCAGCAGCAGGTCCTCGACCAGCCCGGTCATCCGGGTGGCCTCGGACTCGATCCGGCCCAGGGCGTGCCGGGTGTCAGGGCCGGGCTCCTCCCGTCCCCGGCGGGTGAGTTCGGCGTAGCCCCGGATGGAGGCGAGCGGGGTGCGCAGCTCGTGGGAGGCGTCGGCGACGAACTGCCGGACCTGCGTCTCGCTCTGCTGGCGCGCCGTCAGCGCGGAGGAGACGTGCCCCAGCATCCGGTTGAGGGCGGCACCGACCTGCCCCACCTCGGTGCGGGGGTCGGCCTCGGCGTCCGGGACCCGCTCGTGCAGGGCGGGCTCGCCGCTGTGCAGGGGGAGTTCGGACACCCGGGTGGCGGTGGCGGCGACCCGGCGCAGCGGGCGCAGGGCGACCCCCACCAGGGCCTGCCCGGCGAGCGAGGCGGCGATCAGTCCGGCCAGGGTGACGCAGACCTCGACGGCGATCAGAGTGCGCACGGTGGAGTCCACCCCCTGGAGCGGGAAGGCGAGCACCAGGGTGCCGTCGGGGGAGGCCACGACCCGGTAGGCGCCGAGGCCGGGCAGGTCCGCGTCCACGGGTTCGGTGCGGCCGCCGTGGCCGGCCTTGCGGGCGACCGCCGCTAGGGCGCCGGTCTGGGCTTCGGTGAGCAACTCGCGGTGGTCGAGGTTCTGGCCGGACACGGGGACGATCCGGGCGCCGCCGATCACCGTGCCCGCCGCGTCGAGGCGGATCCCGGTGGCGCCCATCGGGGAGCCGGGGGCGAAGACGAAGCCGAGGCCGGCGTCGCGGGCCGCCTTGGCCGCGCCAGGGCCCCGGACGGCCATCTCGACGGAGGTGGTCAGCTGCTTGTCGAGCTCTCCGACCAGGCGGGAGCGCATGGCGAGGGTGGTGACGGTGCCGATGGCCGCGCCCACGACGGCGATCAGCGCCACCGCCGAGACGACCAGCCGCGTCCGCAGCGACCAGGGGCGCCGGAGGACCACTAGTCGGCCGGCTTGATCAGGTAGCCGGCGCCGCGCCGGGTGTGGATCATCGGCGGCAGACCGGTGCCGCCCTCCAGCTTCCGGCGCAGGTAGGAGATGTAGAGCTCCACCACGTTGGCCTGGCCGCCGAAGTCGTAGGACCACACCCGGTCCAGGATCTGCGCCTTGCTGAGCACCCGGCGCGGGTTGCGCATCAGGTAGCGCAGCAGCTCGAACTCGGTGGCGGTCAGGTGGACCTCCTGCCCGCCCCGGACCACCTCGTGGCTGTCCTCGTCGAGGCGCAGGTCGCCGACGGTCAGGACCGAGCCGCCGCGGGCGGCCTGCGCGGCGCCGGAGCGGCGCACCAGCCCGCGCAGCCGGGCCACGACCTCCTCCAGGCTGAACGGCTTGGTGACGTAGTCGTCGCCGCCCGCCGTCAGGCCCGCGATGCGGTCCTCGACGGAGTCCTTGGCGGTCAGAAACAGCACCGGGACCTGCGGGATCTCACGGCGCAGCCGTCCCAGGACGGCCAGCCCGTCCATGTCCGGGAGCATGATGTCGAGGACCACCACGTCCGGCCGGAACTCCCGCGCGGCCCGGACGGCGCCCGCCCCGTCGCCCGCGCTGCGGACCTCGCAGCCCTCGTAGCGCAGGGCCATGGAGAGCAGCTCGGAGAGCGAGGCCTCGTCGTCGACGACGAGGACCCGGCAGGGTCCGCCGTCGGGCCGCAGCAGGGCCGTGGGGTTGCCGGTGGACGTGGACGCGTGAGAGGTGGTCGTCGCGGTCATGACCCCACGCTGGCGGCCGCCCCTGAGAGCGTTCTTGCCCCTTCCTGTGAATCTCCTGAGAAAGGGGCGCTCCCCGCGAGGGTGGTCAGGGAGGCAGGGGTGCTCAGGGAGGCAGGGGTGCTCAGGGAGGCAGGGGTGCTCAGGGAAGGGGGAGGCCGAACAGGCGGGCGGCGTTGTCGTGGCAGACCGCGCGCAGCCAGTCGTCGCCGAGACCGAGCCGTTCCAGTGCCTCCAGCTGGTGCTCGTAGGGGTAGGGGATGTTCGGGAAGTCGGTGCCCAGCAGGATCCGGTCCCCGAGGTCGGCGAGCCGCCCCAGCTCCCCGGGCGGGAAGGGGCCGAGGCGCTCCGAGAAGTCGGTGAAGGCCATGGTCGTGTCGAGGCGCACCTCGGGGTACCGGGCGGCCAGGTCGAGGAAGTCCGTGTACTCGGGCATCCCCATGTGCGCGACGACCAGCGGCAGCCGGGGGTGGCGGGCCAGCAGCCGGGCGACCGGCCCGGGGCCGGTGTGCTTGCCCGGGGCGGGCCCCGAACCGCAGTGGACGACGGTCGGGATCCCCGCCTCGGCCAGCAGCCCCCAGACGGGGTCGAGCCGTTCGTCGTTCGGGTCGTAGCCGCCGACCTGGAGGTGCGCCTTGAAGACCCGGGCCCCGTCGGCCACGGCCCGCGCGGTGTACGCCGCCACGTCCGCCTCGGGAAAGAAGGTCGCGGTGTGCAGGCAGTCGGGGGTGCGGGCGGCGAAGTCCGCGGCCCATGCGTTGAGCCAGGCGGCCATCGCGGGCTTGTGCGGGTAGAGCATGGAGGTGAAGGCGCGGACCCCGAACTCCCGCAGCAGCGCCACCCGCCGCTCCTCCTCGTGCCGGTAGGTGATGGGCCATGCGACGCCGGTCAGTGGTCCGACCGCGTCGAAGTAGTCCCAGACCTTCGCCAGCACCCGCTCGGGCATGAAGTGCGTGTGGACGTCCACCAGTCCCGGCAGGCCGAGCCGCTCGCGGAAGGCGCGGACCGCCTCAGCCGTTGCGGGCAAAGCCGTGGCTCCGCTCGACGGTCGCGACGTGCAGGGTGTAGCTCTCGTACCACTGGGCGCGGCCCTGCTTCATGGCTGCCTGGTGCTCCAGGTCCTCCCGCCAGACGCGCAGGGACTCGTGGTCGCGGAAGTACGCGACGGTGATCCCCAGGCCGCCGGGCGTGCGGGCGGATTCGTAGCCGAGGAACCCGGGGTTCTCCTCGACGATCTCGTTCATCCGGGTGTTGGTCTCCGGATAGCCGCTCTCGTCGGAGGTGCGGACGTTGGTGAATACGGCCATCACGTAAGGCGGTTCGAACGCCGGAACGGGCTGAATGCTCATGCCCCCACCCTCGGCGGAAGGCCCTTGGCATGTCCATCGGAATCGGCCCCGGGAGCCCAAAGGGATCCAAGTTTTGACCTTGCCCGGCGTCAGAACAGTCCGCCCTGCTCGGCCTCGGGCGACCCGGGCGCGACGACGGTCAGCGGGACGTCGGTGCGGGCACCCTCGGCGGCGGCGGACAGCTCCCATCCGGCCAGCAGCCGGGTGTCCACCACGAGCCCGTCCGCGAAGTGCAGGTCGGGTCCGGCGGCCCCCGCCAGCCGCCCGACGACGCTCCCGCCGGGCACCAGCTCGGTGACCAGCCGGGCCGGTTCCGGCAGCCCGGCCAGCCCGAACGCCCCGGCGTGGTCGGTGATTTCGCACCCCACCCGCTCCAGTGACTCCGGCCACCCGGTCAGCGCCGCGGCCCGCGCGTGCAGCTCGGCGACCTCCCGGGCCCGCTCGGCCTCCTCCGGCAGCCGGGCCCGTACGGCACGCTTGCGGGCGTAGGCGATCCGGTCGGGCACCCCCAGGGCGGCCCGCAGCAGCTCCTCGGTCCGGCGCGCCGCCATCAGCGGCCCGCGCCCCAGCCAGGCCCAGGTGACCGCCCCCTGCTCCAGCAGCCGGACCGGACCGCGCTCCTCGGCGGTGATGCCGACCTTGACCATCCCGGGCCCGAACCACGCCAGGTAGACGCGGTAGGTCCGCGGGTCGGCCGCATTGGTGTCCGCGGCCACCGAGAAGGACCGGTCCAGCCGGGCGCACTCGGGGCACTGGGCGCTCCCCGCCCGGCCCGGCACCGACCGGGCCACCGGGCACGGGGTCCGCTTCCCGGCCCGCCACACGCCCAAGCAGTGCCGCTCGCCGCGGGCGGTGAAGGCCAGCCGCTGCCCCGGGCCGATCGGGCTGCCGCGCTCCCCGCGCCCGCACCACCCGATGGCGGGACCCCCCGCGCTCCACCGGATCCCGGTGCACCACCAGCCCGCGGCGGGAGCGGTCACAGCGGGAGCGGCCGCTCGAAGAAGGTCTCCAGGACCACGGTGGCCTGCGTCCCGCTGACCCCGTCGATGGCGTAGAGCCGCCGCAGGACGTCCTGGAGCTGCTCGGTGGTGGCCGTGCGCACCTTGACCAGCACCGAGGCGCTGCCCGCGATGATGTGCGCCTCCTGGATCTCGGGGATGGCGGCGAAGTCCTCCGCCGACTCGCCCATCCACGCGTTGGAGTCGACCATCACGTAGGCCAGCACGCCGCTGCCGACCGCGGCCGGATCCACGTCGACGGTGGTCCGCCGGATGACCCCGCGCTCGCGCAGTTTGCGTACGCGCTCGTGGGTGGCCCCGGCCGAGAGCCCCACGGCCGCGCCGAGTGCCGCGTAGGACTGGCCCGCGTCCTGCTGGAGGCGCAGGACGAGCGCCCGGTCGATGTCGTCCACGCCGTCTTCCTCCCGTGGGCCCGCCGGCCCGTCGAGCCCCTTGGGCCGGTCGAGCCCGTCGGCTCTTGCGAAGACGGTACCTGATCCTGCAATCTCACCATCACACCGAACACAATTCGGAGCTTCACTCATCTGGGGGAATCATGTTGGGCATAGCTGACCTCACCCTGTACGAGATCCTGGACGAACGCTTCCGTACCGGCCGCTGCGCCAACGGAGACGTCCGCCTGGAACGGCTCTATGACGACTGCCGCTGGGCCGAAGGCCCCCTGTACCTGCCCGCCTGGCGCCAGCTCGTGTGGAGCGACATCCCCAACGACCGGATGCTGCGCTGGGACGAGGCGACCGGTGCGGTCTCCGTCTTCCGCTCCCCGGCCGGCCACTCCAACGGCAACACCCTCGACCGCGAGGGCCGCCTGATCACCTGTGAGCAGGGCAACCGGCGCGTCACCCGCACCGAGCCCGACGGCAGCCTCACGGTCATCGCCGACCGCTACGACGGCAAGCGGCTCAACAGCCCCAACGACGCGGTGGTCCGCTCGGACGGCTCCGTCTGGTTCTCCGACCCCGACTTCGGGATCACCAACGACTACGAGGGCCGGCGGGCGCCGAGCGAGATCGGCGCCTGCAACCTCTACCGGGCCGACCCGGCCACCGGCGAGGTCCGCCTCGTCGCCGACGGCTTCCTCGGGCCGAACGGCCTGGTCTTCTCCCCCGACGAGAGCGAGCTGTACGCGGCCGACACCCGCGCCGGCCACATCCGCGTCTTCAAGGTCGGCGACGACGGCACCCTCAGCGGGGACCGCGTCTTCACGGACTGCCCCTCCGTGGACAACATCCGCTTCGACGACGAGGGCCGGCTGTGGGCGGCCGCGATGGAGTCGGGCGTGCACTGCTACGCGGCGGACGGAGACCTCATCGGCCGGCTGCGCGTCCCGGAGCCCGTTTCGAACATCGCTTTCGGCGGCCCGAAGAACAACCGCCTCTTCATCACCGCCACCACCTCGCTCTACTCGCTGGTGCTCTCGGTGACCGGCCTCCCGCGCGTCCTGCCCGCCCGCCCCTGAGGCTCCGCCCCGCTCCGACCCGCCCCGGCTGAGCCCCCGCCCCTCCCGGCTCCCGCCCGGACGGGCGGATCTTCAGCCGGACGGCCCAGCCCGTGCCCGCCTAGCGCGCGACGAACTGCGTCAGGATCGCCTGCATCTCGTAGATGTCGACCCCCTTGGTGAAGGTCTTCTCGATCGGCGCCGGGCTGCCGGATATCCATATCTTCAGCTCGGCATCGAGATCGAAGTGCCCGGCCGTCTCCACCGAGAAGTGCGTGATGCTCCGGTACGGGATGGAGTGGTACTCCACCTTCTTGCCCGTCAGCCCCTGCTTGTCGACGAACACCAGCCGGCGGTCCGTGAACAGGATCGTGTCGCGCACCAGCAGGTACGCCGCGTAGACCTGCTCGCCGTTCCCCAGCAGGCGCGCGTAGTCCCGCTGCGCCGACGACGGGTCGACGGTGTGCGCGTTTCCGAAGAGTCCCATGAGAGCCCCCATCAAGGTTCGAACGATCTTCAAGAACCGTATCCGGGGGTCCGCATGGTCCACGTCCCCCTCAGGAGCCATTCCATCCCTGAGCTCTCCCGGGGGACCCCTCCGCCTTGAGTACCGCCCGGACACACGAAAGAGGCCCTCAGGACTTCTCCTGAGGGCCTCTCGGCTGTGCACTCGGCAGGATTCGAACCTGCAACCTTCTGATCCGTAGTCAGATGCTCTATCCGTTAAGCTACGAGTGCTTGGGCTTCCCGGGTTTTTTTCGCCCCGTTGGCCTTGCGAGAACAACAATACATGGACCTCGCCGGGACGCGAAATCCATTAGCCCCAAGGCCTCTGACCTGCGGAAACGCCCTGGAAGAAGATCGTCCGGTCGGGTCCGCGCCCGAGCGCCGGGCCCGGCGGGCTACCCACAGGGGCCCATCCGAAACCCCTCCAAGCCCTGAACGCGCCGGCCCACGCCTCCACCCGGTCCACGCACCCGCCCGGCGAGCCTGAACGCATCCAGCGCCAGAACCCACTCTGTGCCCGAACGCGTCCAGCGCCAGAACGCACCGAAGCCCCGGTCCATCAGGACCGGGGCTTCGGTGAGGTGCGGAGGCGGAGGGATTTGAACCCTCGATGGGGTGTAAGCCCCAAACCGCATTAGCAGTGCGGCGCCATAGACCGGACTAGGCGACGCCTCCAGCACACCCCCGCGTACGAAGGTGCGTGCAGATGATGACACAGCCTCGGGGCCGGTCACCAATCCGCTCCCAACGGTACAAGGAGCCGGGGCCGCAGGGCAAAGGCTTAAGCACGCAACGTCCGGGCGGGAAGGTCGTTGGTGAGGCGTACGACGTACGGACGACCTGGAGTGCCCCATGCTGCGTCTCGCCGCCTTCGCCGTCACCTCCGCCCTCGCCGCCGCGGCCGCCGGCCCCCTGCCTCCCCTGCCCCTCGGGCGCCTGCTGTCCTCACCCGACCGGCTCACCATCGAGATCTCCAAGAGCGGCAACCGCCTCGTCGACGGCACGCACCGGCTGGAGTGCCACCCCGCCGGCGGAGACCACCCCCTCGCCGAGGAGGCCTGCGCCCGCCTCGACACGCTGGCCAGACAGGGCAAGGACCCCTTCGCCGAGCCGGACTCCAAGAACTGCTCGTTCCAGTACGGCGGGTCGGCCGTCGCCCGCGTGACGGGAACGTGGCGCGGCCAGAAGGTGGACACCACGTTCCAGCGCAGGAACGGCTGCGACATCGCCCGGTGGAAGAACCTGGAACCTGTGCTTCCGGGGGAGCATTCCTGACCTGGGACGATGCGGCGGATGCACGTTTTCCCCCGTGCATCCGCCACCTCACGGCAGGACGGTGCCCTTAGACTCCTCCCGTGACATGCCGGTAGTCGTGGTCAGGGAGGAAGCTCGTCGTGAGCAGCAGGCCATCCCGAGGCGCTGCTCGCCTCGCAGCAATACTCGACGCGCTCCCGGACGCGCTGTTGCTCGTCAACGCCAACGGCACGGTCGTCAACGCCAATTCGATCGCCCTCGAAGTCATGGAGAGCCCCGGTACCGGGCTCGTCGGCCGCGGGGTGCTCGACCTCCTGCCGGAGTTCGACTCCAAGCAGATCCCCGGCTCCATGCGCCGTCCCGGCGACCGCGAGGAGGGCCGCTCCAAGCCGAAGCGGATGACCGCGCGCCGCACCGACGGCAGCGAGTTCCCCGTCGAGGTCACCAGCGCCCACCTCGACGGCCGCGACGCCTACCGCGAGCCCCAGCCGTACACCGGCGACGAACTGCTGATGCTCGTCGTGCGGGACCTCTCCGAGACCGTGGACACCGAGGCCGAGCTGGCCCGCTCCCAGCGGCAGACCGAGATGATCCTGCGCGCCGCCGCCGAGGGCGTCGTCGGCACCGACACCGAAGGCCGCGTCGTCCTCGTCAACCCGGCCGCCGCGCAGATCCTCGGATACCGCGCCACCGACCTCGGCAACCGCGAGCTGCACGGCCTGATCCAGCACTCGCGCGCCGACGGCTCGCCCTTCCCCTTCGACGAGTCCCCGCTCGCCGACACCCTCCGCAGCGGGCGCAAGCACCGGGTCCGCGGCCAGGTGCTGTGGAACAAGGCCGGGCAGGCCGTCGCCGTCGACCTGACCACCTCCCCCGTACGGGACGGGGAACTGCTCGTCGGCGCGGTGATGACCTTCACCGACCGGCGCCAGTACGACGCCCTCGCCGCGCGCCACGCCCAGCTGCTGGCCGTCCTCGGGGACTCCCTGCGCGGCCCGCTGGAGGAACTGCGCGGGGAGCTGGCCACGCTGGCCGCCGACGACGGGGGCCAGCTGTGGCCCGAGGCCAACCAGCTGCTCCACCATCTCGCCGCCGGCTACTCGCGGATGACCACCCTCGTGGACAACGTGCTGGAGTACCAGCGCCTGGACGCGGGCAGCGACAAGCTCAAGAAGAAGAACGCCCTGATCAACACCGTCGTCGCGGCGGGTGTCGACGGCGCGGTCGATCTGATCGGTCCCGGCCGGGTGCAGTTCGCCGTCCACGCCCCGACGATCGAGGCCGAGGTGGACGAGGGGCGGATCGCGGCCGCCCTCGCGCACCTGATCGCGGACGTCGCCGGAGTGGACGCCACCGGCAAGACCGCCCAGGGCAGCGGTTACGGCGACTCCACCATCGTGGTGGCCGCGGCCCAGCGGGGCGATGTCGTACGGATCGAGGTGCGCGGCCCCTACGAGGGCGGCGACCCGGTGCACGAGCCGATCGTGCGGGGCATCGTCACCGCCCACGGCGGGGTCCTGCAGACGGTGGAGGTACCCGGTGCGCCCGGCGGGGCGTACGTGCTGGAGCTGCCGCTGGGTTCGGGCGCCGGGACGGTGACCCTGCCGGAGCCCGAGGAGCAGCCCGCGCCGGAGCCCGAGGCCGCCCCCGCGACGGTCTCCGGCGGCCGACGGGGCCGGCGCGGGGTGGACGCCTTCCTGGAGGACGAGACCGCCGGGCCCAGGGGCCCCGAGGCACGCGAGGGCGGGGGCGCGCTGGCGCTGCCGTCCGGGCGGCGCCGGGCGGAGGGCGAAGCCCCCGCGCAGGGTGTCGTGGCCGGTCCGGCGGAGCTGGCGCAGTCCCCGGTGAACCCGGCGGGGCTCGGAACCGGGCGCCGACGGGGCCGCGACGGTGACGACGCCCCGCACGACCGGCCCGTGCCGCCTCAGGGCACCGCCATGCCCGCGCTGCCGCCCGTGCCGTCGGTGCCCCCGGTTCCGGTGACCGAGCACCCGGCGGGCCGCCGCAGGGCGCTGGGGCCGGCCGGGGCGGCCGCGCAGCCCGCCGGCCCGGTGCCGGCGGCCGGGCTCCCGGCGCCCGCCGCGCCGCGGCCCGTCGCCCCCGAGGGCGGCTTCGCCCTGCCGGCCGGGCCCGCCGCGGGTTCCGGTTCCGCCGAGTCCGACGCCGACGGCCCGGGCGGACGCCGTGGCCGGCGGGTGCTCGGCGCTCCCGCGGAGCCCGAGCCGCAGCAGCCGGCGGACGGTCCCGAGCCCGCGCTCCCGACCGGGCGGCGGCGTGCGCTGCCCGCGACCCCCGCGTGGCCGGTGCCCGCCGCGCGCACCGCCCCCGAGGACGGCGAGACCCCCGGGCAGCCCTCCGTCCCCGGTGCCCGCCGGCCCGGTGAGGCCGCCGTGGGTGCGGGGCAGCCGATCAGCGTGCGTGCTCTGGGCACCCTGGGCCAGGGCATCGCCGTGGACCCGGGCGCCGCGGGCGCGGAGGGTTCCGGTTCCGGCCGGCGCCGCCGGCTCGCCGAACCCGCGCCCCAGGGGAGGGCCTTCGCCATAGGGGCCCCCGAAGCGGGTGCCGCCGAGGGCCCGGAACCGCTGGACGGCCCCGGGGGAGCGGTCGAGGTGGTCAACCGGCCCGTACCGCAGCCCGTGGACGACGAGCTGCCGCCGGAGCCGCTGGACAACCCGCGCCGACTCCTGGTGTGGCCGGCGCCCGACGCGCAGACGCAGCAGGCGCTGAGCGACCGCGGCTACCGCCCGGTGGTCGTGCACTCGCGCGAGGAGGTGGACGCGCAGATCGCCGCGTTCCCCGCCGCGCTGTTCGTCGACCCGCTGACCGGGCCGATCACCCGGACCGCCCTGCAGTCCCTGCGCCAGGCCGCGGTGGCCGCCGAGGTGCCCGTACTGGTGACGGCCGGGCTGGGACAGGCCACGCGCGAGGCTGCGTACGGCGCCGATCCGGCCGTCCTGCTCAAGGCGCTCGCCGCGCGCGACAGCGAGCAGCACCCGTCCCGGGTCCTGCTGATCGAGGAGCACGACGAGATCGCCACCGCGCTGACCGCCGCGCTGGAACGGCGCGGCCTCCAGGTCGGCCGGGCGGGCGCGGACACCGACGCCGTGGAGCTGGCGAGCCGGATGCGGCCCAACCTGGTGGTCATGGACCTGATGCAGGTCCGCCGCCGGCGGGCCGGGATCGTGGACTGGCTGCGTGCCAACGGGCTGCTGAACCGCACTCCGCTGGTCGTCTACACGACCGCCGGGATCGCTCCCGCCGACCTGCCGCGGCTGGCCTCGGGCGAGAGCGTGCTGTTCCTCGCCGAGCGGGCCACCACGGCCGATGTGCAGGGCCGCATCGTGGACTTGCTGGCCAAGATCGGGACCAACTAGCGATCCTGGGGCCCATGGCCATCACCGACACGTCCGAGCACACCGTTCCCGCCGACAACGGGGAGGTCAACCTCCTCATCGCCCGGCAGGTGGAGCCCGGCCACGAGGAGACCTTCGAGGCCTGGGCCCACGGGATCCTGGAGACGGCCGCCGCCTTCCCCGGGCACCTCGGGTACGGGCTGTTCCGGCCCGCCACCGAGGGCGGCCCGTGGTTCCTGGTGCACCGCTTCCGCGACCAGGCGGCCTTCCAGCGCTGGCAGGACTCCCCCGAGCGGGCCCAGTGGTTCTCGAACTGCCTGGGCCACCACCACACCGAGATAGCCCGGCGTGAACTGCACGGGATGGAGACCTGGTTCGCCAAGCCGGGTACGACCCGGCCCGCGCCGCCGCGCTGGAAGATGGCGATCAGCTCGGGGCTGGCCATCTTCCCGATCTCGCTCGCGGGCAACGCGCTGCTCGGGCCGTACCTGGTGGACCTGCACTTCGTGGTGCGGACGGCCGCATTCGCGGTCGTCTTCAGCACCCTGATGACCTACGTGGCCATGCCCGCCGTCAGCAGGCTGCTGCGGCCATGGCTCACGCGCGGCTGACGTCCGCGGGGCCTACGCGAGGGTGGTGACGTCGAGGTCGCCGTCCGCGTACTGCTTGCGGATCACCTTCTTGTCGAACTTGCCGACGCTGGTCTTCGGCACGGCCTCGACGACCGTCCAGCGCTCGGGAAGCTGCCACTTGGCGATGGACCGGCCGAGGAAGGTGCGCAGGCCGTCGTAGTCCACCGTGGCGCCCTCCGTGAGGACGACGGTGGCCAGGGGGCGTTCGCCCCACTTCTCGTCGGGGACGGCGACGACCGCCGCTTCGGCCACTTCGGGGTGGGCCATCAGGGCGTTCTCCAGCTCGACGCTGGAGATCCACTCGCCGCCGGACTTGATGACGTCCTTGGCCCGGTCGGTGAGGGTGAGGAAGCCGTCCGCGCTGATCACGCCGACGTCCCCGGTCTTGAGCCAGCCGTCCGCGCTGAACTTGTCCTCGGGACGCAGGGGTTCGCCGGACGCGCCGTTGTAGTAGGAGGCGGCGATCCAGTTGCCGCGGACCTCCAGCTCGCCCGCCGACTCCCCGTCCCACGGCAGGACGTCGCCGGCGGGGCCGATGAGGCGGGCCTCGACGCCTGCGGGGAAGCGGCCCTGGGTGACCCGGTACGGCCATTCCTCCTGGGCGGTCAGCCCGGCCGGCGGGTGGGCCATGGTGCCCAGCGGGGAGGTCTCGGTCATGCCCCAGGCGTGGCAGAGGCGGACGCCGAGCTTGTCGTAGGCCTCCATCAGGGAGGGCGGACAGGCGGCGCCGCCGATGGTGACCTGCTTCATCGAGGTGAGGTCGCGCGGCTTCGCGGTGACCTCGGCGAGCAGCCCCTGCCAGATGGTGGGGACGGCCGCGGCGTGCGTGGGCTTCTCCTGCTCGATCATCTCGGCGAGCGGGGCCGGCTGGAGGAACCGGTCCGGCATCAGCATGTTGATGCCGGTCATGAAGGTGGCGTGCGGCAGGCCCCAGGCGTTCACGTGGAACTGGGGCACCACGATCAGGCTGGTGTCGTGGTCGGTGAGGCCCATCGACTCGGTCATGTTGACCTGCATGGAGTGCAGGTAGACCGAGCGGTGGGAGTAGACGACGCCCTTGGGTTCCCCGGTCGTGCCGGAGGTGTAGCACATGGCCGCGGCCTGGCGCTCGTCCAGCTCGGGCCAGTCGTAGCGCTCCGGGCGGCCCGCGAGGAGCTCCTCGTACTCGTGGACCCGGACGGCCAGGCCGTCGAGGGCGGAGCGGTCGCCGATGCCCACGACCACGACGTGCTCGACCGTCGGCAGGTGCGGCAGCAGCGGCGCCAGCAGCGGCAGCAGGGTGCCGTTCACCAGCACGACCCGGTCCGCGGCGTGGTTGACGATGAAGACCAGCTGCTCGGGGGGCAGCCGCAGGTTGAGCGTGTGCAGGACCGCGCCCATGGACGGGATCGCGAAGTACGCCTCGACGTGCTCGGAGTTGTTCCACATGAGGGTCGCGACACGTTCGTCCTGCTGGACTCCGAGCTCGTCGCGCAGCGCGTGCGCGAGCTGTGCGCTGCGGACGCCGATCTCGGCGAAACTGCGCCGATGCGGCTCGGCCTCGCCGGTCCAGGTCGTGACCTGGGACTTCCCGTGGATCGTCGACCCGTGGGCCAGGATCCGCGAGATCAGCAGCGGTACATCCTGCATGGTGCTCAGCAAAGCGTCCTCCCGGTGAGCGCTGCGGCGCTGCGGCGTCTGTCGGATGCTGCCGATTCTGCGCACGTACCGGTCGGCATGTCACTACCCGGGAGTACAAACAGGCTGGCCAATCACTGTCCGGAGCCGTTCCGTGGCCGATGTTTCACGTGAAACACGTGGGCCGGGGCCGGTGCGGCACCCGTCGCGGCTCAGCGCACCGGGTTGAGTTCGGGGTCCTCGCGCAGCTTGACCAGCGCCCGGGAGACGGCGCTCTTGACCGTGCCGATCGAGACTCCGAGCAGCTCGGCGGTCTGCGCCTCGCTCATGTCCTCGTAGTAGCGCAGGACGACCATGGCCCGCTGCCGGGCGGGCAGCCGGGTGACCGCACGCCACATCGCGTCGCGCAGCGCCTGCGCCTCCGCGGGGTCCGTTCCCGCCGGGCTCTCGCTCTCCGGGATCTCGTCGCAGACGAACTCGTCGACCTTCCGCTTGCGCCACTGGGAGGTACGGGTGTTGACCAGGGCCCGCCGGACGTAGCCGTCGAGGGCCCGGTGGTCCTCGATCCGGTCCCAGGCGACGTAGGTCTTCGCCAGGGCCGTCTGGAGCAGGTCCTCGGCGTCACAGGGGTTGGCGGTCAGGGAGCGCGCGGTACGCAGGAGGACGGTGCCACGGGTCCGGACGTACGCCGAGAACGACGGGTACTGCGTCGGGT
The DNA here is from genome assembly GCF_056434525.1 of Streptomyces sp. NPDC044002. Classification (NCBI taxonomy): domain Bacteria; kingdom Bacillati; phylum Actinomycetota; class Actinomycetes; order Kitasatosporales; family Streptomycetaceae; genus Streptomyces; species Streptomyces sp. NPDC044002. The sequence goes on along the minus strand of NZ_JBWKEZ010000006.1, from coordinate 140,040 downwards.
TCGCGGCGAGCGTGCACACAGGCGTGGTCATGGCTCCACGCTAGAAGCGGGACGCCTTCCTGGGATCGGCCCCAGGTGCCGGAGCCGGGTCCCTCTCAGGTTGTACGGCCGGACCGCGCCCCACCTCCTGAAGGTGGAGGACGCGGCCGGCCGCTGGGACCGGAGTCAGGGCCCGGCCCCCAGGATCAGGCCGGAGGTCGGCACCCCCGTACCGGCCGTGACCAGGACGTTTTCTGCCCCCGGGAGCTGGTTGACGGAGGTGCCGCGCACCTGGCGGACGGCTTCGGCGATGCCGTTCATGCCGTGCAGGTACGCCTCCCCGAGCTGGCCCCCGTGGGTGTTGAGGGGGAGCGCCCCGGCCGCCGTGAAGTCCGCCGCCTCCCCCGGGCCGCAGAAGCCGAACGCCTCCAGCTGCATGAGGACGAACGGGGTGAAGTGGTCGTAGAGGATGCCCACGTCGATGTCCGCGGGCCGCAGTCCGCTGGTGCGCCACAGCTGGCGGGCGACCACGTCCATCTCCGGGAGGCCGGTGAGGCCGTCCCGGTAGAAGGAGGTCATCCCCTCCTGGCGGCGGCCGGCGCCCTGCGCGGCAGCGGTGATCACGGCGGGCTTCTGCCGCAGGTCCCGGGCCCGTTCGGCCGTGGTGACGACGAGGGCCTGGCCGCCGTCGGTCTCCTGGCAGCAGTCCAGCAGGCGCAGCGGCTCGACGATCCAGCGCGAGGCGGCGTGGTCGGCGAGGGTGATCGGCTTGCCGTGGAAGTACGCGGCGGGGTTGTTCGCGGCGTACCTGCGGCCGGTGACGGCGACGTGGCCGAAGGCCTCGGGGGTCAGGTTGTAGGTGTGCAGGTAGCGCTGGGCGGCCATGGCCACCCAGGACGCGGGGGTGAGCAGGCCCCAGGGCAGGGACCAGCCCAGGGCGGCGCCCTCCGCGGAGGGTTCGCGCTGCTGGACGCCGGAGCCGAAACGGCGGCCGGAGCGTTCGTTGAAGGCGCGGTAGCAGACCACGACCTCGGCCACCCCGGTGGCGACGGCGAGAGCTGCCTGCTGGACGGTGGCGCAGGCCGCGCCGCCGCCGTAGTGGATGCGGGAGAAGAAGGACAGCTCCCCGATGCCGGCCGCCTGGGCCACGGTGATCTCGGGGCTGGTGTCCATGGTGAAGGTGACCATGCCGTCGACGTCGGCGGGGGTGAGTCCGGCGTCGTCGATGGCTGCGTGCACGGCCTCGACGGCGAGCTTCAGCTCGCTGCGGCCGGAGTCCTTGGAGAACTCGGTCGCGCCGATGCCGGCGATGGCGGCCCGGCCGCCGAGGGCGTCGCGGGTGCGGACGCTCATGCGGCGGCCCCCAGGGTGACGGTCACGGTGCCCGTGACGTGGTGGCCGATGCGGTTGGCTCCGACGACCCTGATCTCGGCGGTGTCCCCGTCGACGGCGGTGACCGTGCCCGTGAGGGTCATCGTGTCGCCCGGGTAGTTCGGGGCGCCGAGGCGGATGGCGACCTTGCGCAGGACCGCGCGCGGGCCAAGGTGGTCGGTGATGTAGCGGCCGACCAGGCCGTTGGTGGTCAGGATGTTCATGAAGACGTCCGGGGAGCCCTTCGCGCGGGCCAGTTCCGCGTCGTGGTGCACGTCCTGGTAGTCGCGGGAGGCGATCGCCCCTGCCACGATCAGGGTGCGGGTGACCGGGATCTCCAGCAGCGGCAGCATGTCGCCGACGTTCATGCGTGTTCCCCCTCGGATATGAGGGCGCCCAGTTCGGCCAGCAGCTCGCTGCCGCAGCCCAGGTAGGCGTCCAGCTGGCGGCCCCACAGGAAGTGCCGGTGGACGGGGTGGTCCAGGTCGGCGCCCATCCCGCCGTGCAGGTGCTGGCCCGCGTGGACGACCCGCTTGCCCGCCTCGGAGGCCCACCAGGCCGCCGTGAGCGCGTGGTCGCGGGCCGGGAGCCCTTCGTCGACGCGCCAGGCCGCCTCGTACGCGGTGACCCGGATCGCCTCCGTGTCCATGTACGCGTCGGCCGCGCGGAGCATGACGGCCTGGTTCGTGGACAGCGGCCGGCCGAACTGCTCGCGGGTGGAGGTGTACTCCACGGCCCGGGCCAGCGATCCCGCGCAGACCCCCGCCTGGAGTCCGGCGAAGGCGGTGCGGGCGGCGCCGAGCACCTGGTCGTAGGCGCCCGGGCCGCCCAGCCGCTCCGCCCGCGCCCCGTCCAGGGTGAGGCTCCCCGACGCCCAGGGTGCCGTGGTCTCCACCGGCCGGACGGCGGCTCCGGGCGCGTCGGTCCGTACGAGCCACAGGGTCCGGCCCGTGTCGGGGACCAGGACGTGCGTGGCGTCGCGCAGCCAGGGCACGGCGGGGGCGGTGCCGGTGAGGAGGCCGTCGGGGGTGGCGGTGAACCGGCCGCGCTCGGGAAAGGCGCCGGTGGCAACGGCCTCGCCGGAGCCCAGGGCGGGCAGCAGTCGGGCCCGCTGCTCGGGGCTGCCGTGCGCGGCCACCGGCAGGACGCCGTACGCGCAGGTGGCGGCGTACGGGACCTGCGCGGTGGTGCGGCCCTGCTCCTCCAGCAGCAGGACCAGGCCGAGCAGGCCGACGTCCTCGACGGCGGAGGTCAGTCCGGCGGAGGTCAGGGCCTTCCAGAGTTCGGCGTCGCTTCCGGTGCCGGCGGCGGCGAGCCGTTCGTGGGTGGCGAGGTCGCGGAAGATCCGTGCGGCGAGGCCGGCCGCGGCGGCCTGTTCCTCGGTGGGGTGGAAGTCCACGTCAGCCCGCCTCCCCTCGGAAGACGGGGAGTTCGAGGGTGTCGTCGACGCGCAGGAACTCCAGTTGGACGGGCATGCCGATGCGGACCTTGTCGTAGGGGACCCCGGTGATGTTGCTGATGATCCGGACGCCCTCGGCCAGCTCGACCAGGGCCACCGCGTACGGCCCCCCGGCGGCAGCGGGGTGTTCGTGCGCGGTGAAGGCGGGGAACTGCGGGTGGTGCATGACGACGTACGAGAAGACCGTGCCGGCGCCGCTCGCCTCGACGGTGTCCCAGTCGGGGGAGGAACAGGCGTTGCATCCGGGCAGCCAGGGGAAGCGCAGGGTCGCGCAGGCGGTGCAGCGCTGGATCAGCAGCCTGTGCTCGCGGACCCCGTCCCAGAAGCCCTGGTTGTCGCGGTTGATCACCGGGCGCGGCCGGGGCGGCGCCGCCGGGCGGCTCTCGGGCCGGGCGGCGGGGGCGTACTTCAGGATGCGGAAGCGGTGGGTTCCGGCGAGTTCGCCGTTCGCCCGGACGTCCGTGCGGGTGGTGACGAAGTGGCCGGTGCCCAGCTTGGTCGTCTTGCGCGGCGAGACCGACTCGATCACGGCGTCGAAGCTCACCCGGTCGCCCGGGCGCAGCGGGCGCAGGTACTCCTGTTCGCAGTCGGTGGCGACCACGGAGGTGCAGCCGGCGCCGTCGAGGAGCTCAAGCAGCTCGTCGTAGGCGGAGGAGCGGTCGGTGTGGCCGGAGAGGCCGCCCATCGTCCAGGCCTGGAGCATGGTGGGCGGGGCGATGGCGTCGGGTCCGGTGTAGGCGGGGTTGGTGTCGCCCATCGCCTCGCACCAGTGGCGGATCATCGGCTCGTTGACCGCGTCCTTGGCCCGGCCCGCGGTGGCGGCGGGCCGCCCCTCGAAGGCCTTGAGCCTCTCGTGGAACGGGTCGCTCTCCCCGGCGGTCATCGCTTCCTCCCCTTCATTCCGAGCCGCATCATGGCGACGATCTCCCGTTGGACCTCGCTGACCCCGCCGCCGAAGGTGTTGATCTGGGCGGCCCGGTTCATCCGTTCCAGCTCGCCGCCGGCGAATGCGTCGGGACCGCGTACGAGGGCCTCTTCTCCCACCGCCTCCTGGCAGATCCGGTAGACCTCGACGGTGGACTCGGTGCCGAGGAACTTCACTCCGCTGGCGTCGCCGGGGGCCAGGGTGCCCGCTCCGACGTCCTGGACGAGGCGCCAGTTGAGGAGGCGTACGGCGGCCAGGCGGGCGTGGGCCTCGGCGAGCCGGGAGCGCACCCAGGGGCGGTCGGCGGGGCGCTCGCCGGTGGCGGGGTCGGGGGTGCGGGCGTGGCGCAGGGCGCGCTCGTAGAAGTCCTCGGCCTGCATGCCGATGGCGGCGAGGGCGACGCGTTCGTGGTTGAGCTGGTTGGTGATCAGGCCCCAGCCGCCGTGTTCGGGGCCGACGAGGTTGCCCTCGGGGACCCTGATGGCGTCGTAGTACGTCGCGGTGGTGGTGAGGCCGCCGACGGTCTCGATCGGGGTCCAGGCGAAGCCGGGGCTGTCGGTGGGCACCAGGATGATCGAGATGCCCTTGTGTTTGGGTGCCCCCGGGTCGGTGCGGCAGGCCAGCCAGATCCAGTCGGCGTTCTGGGCGTTCGAGGTGAAGATCTTCTGTCCGTCGATCACCCAGTCCCCGCCGTCGCGGACGGCCTTGGTGCGCAGCGAGGCCAGGTCGGTTCCGGCTTCGGGCTCCGAGTAGCCGATGGCGAAGACGATCTCGCCGCGCAGGATCCGGGGGAGGAACCAGTCCTTCTGGCGTTGGGTGCCGTACTTCATGAGGGTGGGGCCGACCGTGTTGAGGGTGACCATGGAGACGGGGGCGCCGGCCCGGTAGGCCTCGTCGAAGAAGACGAACTGTTCGTCGGGGCCGCGGCCCTGGCCGCCGTACTCGGTGGGCCAGCCGAGGCCGAGCAGGCCGTCGGCGCCGATCCGGCGCAGCAGTGCGCGCTGGGCGTCCGGGTCCTCGGGGACCCCGTCGGGGAGCAGGTCGCTGAAGTACGCGCGCAGTTCGGCGCGCAGTCGCGCCTGGCCTTCGGACGGGGCGAGGTGCACGGCGCTGGCCTCCCGGCATCGCATCGGACGAGTGAAACTGACTGTCCGTCAGATTCGCTGCGGATGTCAAGGTCGGGAGGGAGGAAGGCCGGACACGCGGCAGGGCGCCCGCGCTACCGGACCCCAGCCGGTCCGGTCGCACGGGCGCCCTCAGTGGTCAAGCGGCTCCAGGGGAGCCGCCTACCACCAGGGGAAGAAGTTCACCGCGACATTGGAGTTGGCCTGGTGGATCGCCGTGTACGCGGAGCCGTTGACCTGCGCGGTGTTGTTCTGGTTCGACGCTCCGGAGCCGGTGGCCACCTGCTGCGAGGTGGAGGAGTTGCCGCTGTTGCTGCCGCCCACACCGCTGCCGACGATGCTCGCGACGCTCGCATTCGATCCGTCGTTCGCGAAGGAGCCGTTGTCGGCCGCGGCCACCCCTCCGAAGACGGCGACGGCGAGGGGGAGCGAGGCGACGGCGGCGATGACGCGGGCGGTACGGATGCTTGCCATGTCTGATTTTCCTCCAGGAAACCGAAGTCGGGTGTACTCCAAGGCAGTTGGCCGACCGCCTCGGTCGTTCGTGCTGCTGACGACGTCGCGAGACCAGAGTTGCCCACCGAATCCCCGGCGAACCACCCCGCAGCCTGCTATTCCCCCGCAAGCATGACCAACTACGGATAAACCCCGTTCGCGCCCCTGCTGCCCCACGCGGCGCACCCGCATCGCGCGGAACCTTACGCACGCAAGAGGCGAACCGTTTCGCCAAACCGGCTCGCCCCGGGCATGCCGAAAAGGGCCGCACCGTCCGGGAACCCCACCGTCTCCCGGCCCTGCGGCCCTGCCGTACCAAGCTTCACGCCCCCCGCACGCCCCGGACGAACGCCGGTGCGACCCCCTGTGCCCCATCCCCGGGGACACTGCGCGGCGCGCCTGCGCCGCATCCTGCCGTTCCTGCTGCCGGCCGCGCTCCCGCTATGCGGCGAGGTCGAGCCGGTCCCGATCCGCACCGGAGGCGAGGGCGGTGTCGGTCCCGAGAGCCGCGGCGGGGGCGAGGAGCGCATCGGGGGCGAGGGCCGCGGCGGTGGTCGAGCGCCGGACGGACGGGGCCTTGCCGTGGGACTCGGCCCGGATCCGCTGCTTGATCGTCGGCGGGAGCGAACCGCCCCGCATCACCGCCCGCCAGGTCCGCCGCGCCACCACGGCCGGCCGACGGCGTACCGCCGGCGCCACCGGAGCGGCCACCGCCTCACCCGCGGCCGCCGGGGCCGCCTTCCCGCCGAGGCCGAGGGCGGCCAGGAGCGCCACGAGCGCGGCGAGGACGGCGGTCCAGATCGAGACGGTGCTGCGGTGGGTCATGACGAGCCCCTCATTTCGCGATGTTCCGACGGGCGGATCTGCATACATTCGTCATGATGTGGCCGCAACCGCACGGCCCCCGCCACGCGCGCCGATCTTCTGACAAACACCACCCGGAAGGCCCAGACCCCCTGCCGCCGGCCCCGCGGACACCGGACCGGCACCCCGTACACACGGCGAAGGGGGGCCCCGCGATCGGGGCGCCCCTTCCGGTCAGCGCGTGCGCTGAGGTGTGGCGGTGGGTGTGGGATTTGAACCCACGGTGACTCGCGCCACGACGGTTTTCAAGACCGTTCCCTTAGGCCGCTCGGGCAACCCACCTGGCCGGTACAGAGTACCGGGATGTCGGGGTGGGTGGGGTGGGAGTTGCTGTCGGCCGGGTCAGGAGGTCTGGGCCTTGTCGTAGGCCGCCTTGGCCTCGTTGCCGAAGTACGGGCCGAACATCGTGTTGGGCAGGAAGTTGTAGCCGAAGCTGTTCACCGAGACCTGGGTGCCGAGGCCCGTGGACTCGTTGAAGTCCTGGAACCAGGGGCCGCCGCTGGAGCCGCCCGTCATGTTGCAGGCCATGCTGTGGTCCTTGGTCAGCAGGAAGTCCTTGCCCGTGTTGGCGCTGCAGTAGACGAGCTTGGTGCCGTCGTACGGGGCCGCCGCGGGGAAACCGAAGGAGTACATCCGCTTGTTGTAGCCGCCGTTGAACAGGATCCCCTGCGCGCCGACGACCTGGCTGAGCTTCTGGCCGTTCAGCGGGGCGACGACGGCAAGCCCCACGTCCGTGTTCATGTCCTCGCTCGCCGCCCACTGGTCGGTGGCGAAGGTCTTGACCGCCGACCACTGGCCGTACGGGGCGTTGCCGTTGTCGTACGCCGGCACGAAGATCCAGTTGGTGTGCCAGGCGCCCTGGTACTTCACGCAGTGGCCGGCCGTGATGACGGTGCTGCCGTTCTGGCTGGTGACCGAGTCGCCCGAGCAGGAGGCGGTACGGCCCTGGAAGGTGAAGAACACCCGGCCCGAGGTCTTCACCACCGCCCCGCCGCCCGTCCAGGCACCGCCCGCCTGCGGGAACGCCATGACGGACGTGGGGGAGGTCGGGGGCACCCGGGTGGGGAGGGCCGCCTCGGCGGGCGCCGTACGTGCGCCGCCGGGGGCCGCCTCCAGGTCGAGCGGGGTGGCCTGGCGCATCCGCTCGGCGGTCCAGAAGCCGGGGGTCTGCCCCGGCCGGAACGAGGAGGGCGGCTCGGCAGCCGCCGAAGGGGAGGCCGCCGTCAGGGCCCCCGCGAGCAGGGCGCCCGCCGCCAGGAGGACGGATGCCGCCGTGCGATGACGATTCACGCAGGACTCCTTCTGCCGTGCCCGTGCCGGAGTGACCCGGGCAGGGTGGGGGTGAAGAGCTGTCGGTGCGGATCGGCTGTTCGGCTTGCGGGGGCAGAGTCGCACGGGGGCCCGGAGATGTCAGGGGGCAGTCCGGACGTTCGGTCGGTTCCGGCCAGGAAATGGCCAACTCGCCTTGTGTCTAACCGTCATGTGGTCCAACCGTCGTGTGGTCCCACCGTCGTGTGGTCCAACCGCCGTGTGGTCCAACCCTCGCTTGGTCCAACCGTCACGTGGTCACGAGGACGCCCGCGTACGAGACCCCCGCCACCACCACCCAGGCTCCGAGCCCGAGCAGTGCCGCACGCCCTCCGGTGCGGGCCAGGGTCGGCAGGTGGACCGCGCTGCCCAGCCCGAACAAGGCCGCCGCCAGCAGGGCCTCCTGCGCCGTGTGCGCCCAGTCCAGCGCCACCCCGGGCAGCAGCCCGGTGGCGCGCAGCGCGGCCGCCGCCAGGAACCCGGCGACGAACAGCGGCACCGGAGCCGGACGCCGCCCCGAGGCGGTGCGTACGCCGCGCCGCCGGGCCCGCATCGAGAAGGCCACCGCCGCCACCAGGGGGGCCAGCAGGGCCACCCGCATCAGCTTGACCAGCACCGCCTCGCCGAGCGCCCCGGGACCCGCGGTCTGGGCCGTCGCCACCACCTGACCCACGTCGTGGACGCTCGCCCCCACCCACCGCCCGAAGGCCGGGTCCGAGAGCCCCAACGGGTCCTGGAGGAGCGGGAGTACCGCGATGGCCAGCGTCCCGCACAGGGTGACCAGGGCCACCGAGGCGGCCACGTCCTCCTCGTCGCTCCCGGAGACCTCGCTCACCGCACCGATGGCCGAGGCGCCGCAGATCGAGTAGCCGGTCGCGATCAGCAGAGGCTGGTCCCCCGGCAGGCCGAGGCGGCGGCCCAGCCAGACCGTACCGAAGAAGGTGGCGGCGACCACGGCGCACACCATCGCCACCGTCGCCCAGCCGAGGCGGAGCACCTGGTCCAGCCCGAGGCCGAGACCCAGCAGCACGATGCCGATGCGCATCAGCCGCCGCCCGGCCAGCGACAGACCCGGGCGGGCCGGTCCGCGTACGACGGTCCGTACGCCGGGAAGGTGGGCCACGGCGATCCCGAGCACCACCGATGCGGTCAGCATCGGCACGCCCGGCACCAGCCGGTGCACGCCCCATGCCACCAGCGCGCCGGCGGCGGCCATCCCCAACCCGGGCCAGGGAGAGGGTGTTTCACGTGAAACATGGCGGACCGCCTCGCTCTGGGGGCGGTGGAGGAGGGCCATCAGTCGACGGGGAGCGTGTAGACGCGGCGGATGCTGGTGCCCAGACGGGAGACGTCGGCCCCGTAGACGTGGATCGATATCGCGGTGCCGGTACAGGAGTTGCGCACCTTGTGGATGTCCCCGGGGGGCGCGAAGCCGCAGACCTCGCCCTGGGCGTTGACCACGTCCTCGGTGGCCACCAGGCGGGCGGCGTCAGGGCCCGGGGCGAGCCGGTAGCGGCGCTCGCTCTCCTCGCCCTGGTGGACTCCCGCCACGCACCACGAGACGTGGTCGTGGATGCAGGTCTCCTGGCCGGGCAACCAGACCAGGGCCACGACCGAGAAGCTGCCGTCGGGCTCCGCGTGCAGGATGTGCTGCCGGTAGTGCTCCGGGTCGCCCTCCTGCTGCTCCGCGGTCAGCAGGTCGGCCGCGCCCAGGTGCGGGGCGAGCCGTTCGCCGACCAGGTAGGAGGTCAGGTCGGGGGCGAGACCCCGGTCCACGACGCTGCGGATCTCGGTGACGAGGGCGGCCATCCTCGTGGTCGTACGGGCCGGCGTGGTGGTGGTCATACAAGCAGCGTCGGTGGGCGCATCCATCACGTCCAACGACAGTTATGACCTGAAATCCCAAGCTGCGCTTATGGATTGAGGAGTGCTGGAGTTGTCCGCTCAGCAGCCGACGCGGTTCGACGCGGCCCGCTTCAGCTCGTCGAGCACCACCGCGGTCGCCGGGACCCGCAGGTGGTCCCGGTAGACGTACGCGGCGATGTGGCGGCGGGCGGCGGGCTCCAGCACCCGCCCGCAGACCCGGCTGAGCGAGAGCGAGGGCAGCACCAGAGCGGGCATCATCGCCACGCCCAGACCCTGCGCGACCAGGCTCTGCACCACCAGGTTGTCGTCGGTCGCGAAGCGGATGTCGGGCACGAAGCCCAGTTCGGCGCACTCGTGCAGCAGGTTCGCCCGGCAGCGCGGACAGCCCGCGATCCACCGCTCCTCGGCGAGGTCGGCGAGGTGCACGGCCCGGCGCCGGGCCAGCGGGTGGCCCGTCGGCAGCAGCACCGTGAGCTGGTCCTCCAGCAGCCTGACCTCGGCGACCTCCTCCGGGACCTCCTCGTGCAGCCCCGGGTAGGTGAAGGCGAGGGTGATGTCGCACTCGCCGCGCTGGAGCCTGCGCAGGGACTCCGGCGGCTCGCCCTCCAGCAGCTCGACCTGGACTCCGGGATGCTCCTTGGCCAGGCCGCTGAGGGCTTCCGGGACGAGCGTGACATTGGCGCTGGGGAATCCGCAGACCCGTACGCGCCCGGTGCGCAGCCGCGTGTACGCCTTCAGCTGGGCCTCGGCCGCGGAGAGGCTCCCGAGGATGGACTCGGCGTGCCGGGCCAGGGACTCACCGGCCTCGGTGAGCTTCATGCGGCGGCCGACCCGGGTGAACAGCGGTGTGCCGACTGCGCGTTCGAGCGCCTTCATCTGCTGGGTGATCGCCGGCTGGGTGTAGCCCAGGACGCGGGCGGCCGCCGAGTACGAGCCCGCCGCGACCACTTCATGGAATGTCCGTATGTGCCGTGAATCGAACACGAGCGAAGCATAAGCAGATATTGGGAGGGGCCGTAGGCGGAATCCCGCCCCCGGCCCCTCCCATCAAGCCACTGTCGAGCGCCCGTTCGCCCCGGCGCCCGCAGCCCGCCCGTGTCCCGCCCGCGGCTACTTGTCGCCGACGCGCGAGCCGAGCGTGATGTCGACGGTGGTCGGCTTGCCCCCGCGCAGGTAGGTCAGCTTCACCGTGTCGCCCGGCCTGTACGTCCAGATCAGGCTGATCAGGGTCGGGCCGCTGTCGACCTGCCTGCCGCCGAACTCGGTGATGATGTCCCCGGGCTTGAGGCCCGCCTTGCCGGCCGGGCCGTTGGGGTCGACCAGCTCGTTGGCCGGGGCTCCCTGCTCGGAGATCTTGGCGCCGTCCGCCTTGGCCTGGAGGTCCACGGAGACCGAGATCACCGGGTAGACCGGCTTGCCCGTCTTGATCAGGGACTCCGCGACGTTCTTGGCCTGGTTGATCGGGATGGCGAAGCCGAGGCCGATGGAGCCGGCCTGGCCGCCGCCGCCGAAGCCGCCTCCCCCGCCCGCGGACTGGATGGCGGAGTTGATGCCGATGACCGCGCCGCGGCCGTCGATCAGCGGACCGCCGGAGTTGCCGGGGTTGATGGAGGCGTCCGTCTGCAGGGCGCTCATGTACGAGTTCTTGCCGCCGGAGCCGTCGCCGGAGGCCACCGGACGGTTCTTGGCGCTGACGATGCCGGTGGTGACCGTGTTGGACAGGCCGAAGGGGGCGCCGATCGCGATGGTCGGGTCGCCGACCGCGACCTTGTCGGAGTCGCCCAGCGGCAGCGGCTTGAGGCCCGCGGGCGGGTTCTTCAGCTTGATCACCGCGACGTCGTAGCCCTGGGCCCGGCCCATCACCTCGGCCTCGTACTTCTTGCCGTTGGAGAAGGTCGCGGAGAGCTTTCCGCCGTTCGCGGCGGAGGCCACCACGTGGTTGTTGGTGAGGATGTGGCCCTCTTGGTCGTAGACGAAGCCGGTGCCGGTGCCGCCCTCGCCGTCACCGGCCGAGGCCTCGATCGTGACGACGCTGGGCAGGGCGGTCGCGGCGAGGCCCGCGACGGAGCCGGCGTCGCGCTTGAGGTCCTTGGGGGTGTTGCCCGCGGTGATGGTGGTGGAGCCGAAGCCGCCGCCGTTGTTGCGCTCGGCCGCCCAGTAGCCGACGCCGCCGCCGACGCCGCCCGCGAGCAGGGCCGCCACCAGGACGGCCGCGATCATGCCGCCCTTGCCCTTCGGCTTGGGCTGCGGGGTGCCGTCGGTGGTGAGGGGGGCACCCCAGGCGCCGCCGCCGTGGCCGCCCTGGCCGCCGTACGCGGGGACCGCGGGCGGCGGCGGGGGCCATGCCTCGGCGCCGTACGCCGTGTGCGCGGCGGGGGCCGGGGGCTGGGCCGGGTTCTGGCCCGGGTGCTGGGCGTGGGCCTGCGTCTGGTCGTAGCCGTAGGCCGGGGGCGCGGCAGGCGGCGCCGCCGGGGCGGGGGGCAGCTGCTGGGTCTGCTCGGCACCCTGCGCGGGGGCCTGGGCCGGCGCGGCCGGGGTCTCGTGCCCGCCGGTCGCGTACGCCTGCTCCGCCGGCGCCGCGGCGGGCTCGGCCGGGGCCTTCGTCAGGTCGGGGGTGGAGGCGGCCGGCGCGGGGGGTACGGACGGGGCCGCGGGGGGCGTCGGGGCCGCGGTGCCCTCGTTCTCGGTGCTCACAGCGCTCTCTCCTCGTCACACACGGCTTACAGGCTTACACGGCTGCGCAGGCTCTGGGCGTCTCAGCCACTGGGCATATCAGGCGAAACCGGCCCGACACCCACCTGGCATCGGTCCGACTGAACGTTCGAGGTGCCGTACAAGTTCCAGGACGAAGCCTTTCCCATGGCCCGTCAGGGCACTGTAAGCCGGACCTGTGCATCTCCCCCCATCCTTTATGTCCGACATATCAGACGCATCCACAGGACTCACCCCGACGCGCGAGGCCTCCTCGATGGCACCATGACCGGGTGACCCACGCATCGCCGAGCCCCATCCAGGTCGTCGCCCACCGCGGCGCCTCGGAGGACGCCCCCGAGCACACCCTGGCCGCGTACCGGAAGGCCATCGAGGACGGCGCCGACGCCCTCGAATGCGACATCCGGCTGACCGCCGACGGACACCTGGTCCTGGTCCACGACCGCCGCGTGAACCGCACCTCGAACGGCCGCGGCGCGGTCTCCGCCCTGGAGCTCGCCGACCTCGCCGCCCTCGACTTCGGCTCCTGGAAGGACCGCGAGGAGTCCCCCGACTGGGACGCGGACCCCGAGCGCACCTCCGTCCTCACCCTGGAACGGCTGCTGGAGCTGGTGTCCGACGCCGGCCGGCCCGTCCAGCTGGCGATCGAGACGAAGCACCCCACCCGCTGGGCCGGACAGGTGGAGGAGCGCCTCCTCTTCCTCCTCAAGCGCTTCGGGCTGGACGCCCCGCCCGCCGGGGGGCCGCACCCGGTCCGGGTCATGAGCTTCTCCGCCCGCTCCCTGCACCGGGTCCGGGCGGCCGCGCCGACGGTCCCGACCGTGTACCTGATGCAGTTCATCTCTCCCCGGATGCGCGACGGGCGGCTGCCCGCGGGGGTCCGCATCGCCGGCCCGGCGATGCGGATCGTGCGCAACCACCCCGGCTTCATCCGCAAGCTCCAGGCCGCCGGCCACTCCGTGCACGTGTGGACGGTGAACGCTCCCGAAGATGTTCAGCTATGCGCTGATCTGGGTGTAGAAGCGATCATCACGAACAGGCCACGCCAGGTTCTGTCACAACTCGGACGCTGACGTCCCCATTTGCCCACCCGTAACGCCCGTCCCGTGCGTGACAGGGAGTGCACCGGCGCATCCGCTCCGCATCCGACGGTCATGAATGCGTCAGAACAGTGCCAGAGGGCCTCGTCAGGGCGGTTTCCGGTCCAGGCCAGTGGGGCATCCAGACCATGGCGTGGGGCTAAGGAGGTTCCGGGGGTGGCGTTGGTGATGGCACAGGAAGTGCCCACGTCGTCGTGCATGGACATACGCCATGGTCCTGCGGGCGTGGGCGAGGCAAGGCGCCGGATGCGCGAGCAGCTGCGCATGAGCGGCCTGTCCGAATCGGTCGTGGACGACGCCGTACTGATCCTTTCCGAACTGCTCAGCAACGCCTGCCGGCACGGCCGGCCGCTGGGCCGGCACGAGATCGGAGACGGGGAGATACGCGCCGCGTGGCGCGTCGACGCCGCGGGGCGGCTGACGGTCGAGGTCACGGACGGCGGCGGCCCCACCCGCCCGATCCCGGCCACGCCTTCGGTCACCGCGCACGGCGGCCGGGGGCTGAACATCATCAGCGCCCTGGCCCAGGACTGGGGTGTCCGGGACGGAGCGGCGGGTGAGGTCACCGTCTGGGTGATCGTCGCCCGGGGGCCCCGGCACGAGGATTTCGCTACGCGCGTCACCGCCCCGGCGATGGACTTCGCATCGGCCTTCGACGACCTGGATTGCTGAAGCGGGCCCGCCCGCACGACCAGTAGCACCGGCCATCCGCACAGGCGGCCGTCCGGGAGCGCACGCCGACCGTGCTCCCGGCCGCACCCCACCGGTTCCGGCGGTACGAACGGCTAGGCTCGCGCCCAGAGACACCGCCGTACCGCCGCAACCGGGAGACACCCACGATGGCCAAGAAGCGCCCCGCCGCGAAGACCGCGAAGCCCCAGCTCGAGAACGGGGAGATCCCGGTCGTCGGCGCGCGCGAGCCCTGTCCCTGCGGTTCCGGGCGCCGGTACAAGGCCTGCCACGGCGCGGCCGCCTCGCAGGCCGCGACCGAGCACGTGCAGCGTCCGTTCGAGGGACTGCCGGGTGAGTGCGACTGGGTGGCGCTGCGCGAGCTCGTCCCCGCGGCCACCATCCCGCTCACGCTCAAGGGCGGCCTGCCCGAGGGCGTCCCGTCCGTCACGCTGGTGACCGTACTGCCCATGGCCTGGCCGGCCCTGCGGCGCGAGGACGGCTCGGTCCTGCTCGGCCTCCAGAACGACTCGACCACCGGCGACCTGGCCCGCGACATGGCCGACACCCTGGAGCGCGCGCTCGTCGCCGAGCCCGGCACCCCGGTCCCGGCCCGCCGGGTGCCTGCCGAGGGTCCCCGACTTCAGGATCTCCTCGACCTGGACGGCGTTTTCGAGCCGGTTGTCCACACGGGCTTCGAATTCTGGATTCCGGAGGCGGAGAACGCCCAGAACGCCTCCCCGGAGATCGCCGCCTCGCTGGAACGCGCCAATGCCGCCGCCATCCCGACCGTCAAGCTGACGGGCGTGGACGCGGCCTACTGGTGCGAGACCCCGGACAAGAACCACCTGCGCTGGGTCATGCCGCACCCCGAGGAGAAGCTGCTCGACGCCCTGGCGCGGCTGCACGCGGCGGGCACCTCCTCCCTCGGCGAAGGCACCAAGCTCGTCGGCTCCTTCCGCGCCCACGGCCTCGTGGTCCCGGTCTGGGACCTGCCGACCGGAGTGTCCGCGGAGGACGTGGAGAAGCCCGCCGCCGAGTTCGCGGAGCGGCTGGCCGCGGCCCTGTCCGCCGACGCCCCGCTGACCGCCGAGGAGCGCCGGGCGCGCGGCGGGCTCACCAACCGCCAGATCACGCTCAGCTGACGGACGGACACGCACGGGTCCGGTGACTGGGGTCACAACTCCCGCTAATCGCCTGCAAATCGATGTCTGAATATCAGAGATCGAATTTGCGAACAGGCGATCTCTTGTTACCGTTCTTGTAGCCCGGTCGCTGGTGCATCCCCCGTCGCCAGCGACCGGGCCCTTGTCTTTCCGGTGGCGCTCAACCTTCGCCCGGGCCCGGTGAGTTGCTCCCGGACCGCAGCAGCAGTCGCCCTTCCTCATCCGGAACTGCAAACTCCGCTACGGCCGAGTAGTCCCCCGGCGCCCCCGACGAGTCGCCCCGCGGGGTCTCGCAGAGCCCCGGCTCGTCCCCCGCGCCCACCGCGCAGCGGATCTGCACGGTCCGTCCGGCCGGACCCATCACGGTCAGTACGGCGTCCAGCGCGCGCCCGCTGGTGTTGCGGTAGTAGCTGCGGCCCCAGGTCTGCCCCGCGCTCTCCAGGACGCAGGTCTGCGCCTCCAGCCCCTGCGGAGCGGAGAGTTCAGGTCCGCACCGCGAGTCGGTGCGCGGCTGTTCGGCAGGTCCCGGCCGCGCCGGCTGCGCGGCGGGCCGCGCCCCCTCGGGCGCGCCGGAAGCGTGGGAAAGGCCCAGCGAGGAGAGCAACCCCCCGCCTTTTCCGTCACCCTGACCGGCGAAATCCGGCCCGGCGATCGCTCCGGCCAGGGGAAGCGACAAGATGATCAGCACACCGGCGCCGATACCGATCAGGCGGAGATTCATTCGCCGAAGATAGCGACGCGGGAAAGGGGCGCGGAGATCCCCGCGCCCAATTCCCTTGGAAACCCGTCGCGCTGGCACCCGTACGAGTGATGCGGTGGCCCGACGGCGGCGCCCGACGTTCAGTACGCGAGCCGGCTGCCGCCGCCCGGGGCGTCACTGCTCGCCTCGACGAGCGCGTCCACCACCGTCTCGACCTCGGGCAGCCACAGCCCGTCGGGGCCGGGTACCGCGGCGGGCTCCCGCTCCCAGCGGACCTGCCCGCCGCCGCTGGCCGTGGACGGCGGCAGCAGCAGGTAGCCGCCCTCGCCGTGGAAGCGCAGCGAGGAGGGCACGTGGTCCTTCGCGTAGAGGAGTTCGCCGAGCCGCTCCAGCGAGTACGGAGCCACCAGCAGGGACCAGCGGGTGGGGGTGGCGACGACCGGGCCGAGCCGCATGCCCTGCGCCTCCAGGCGCCCGACGGCCCGCGCGGCGGCACCGGCCGGCAGGCTCACCGCGCACGGCGCCTTCCCGCCGGTGGCCAGCAGCACCGGGGCGGCGGGCCGCCGGGTCCACCACCAGGCCACCATCCGGGCGTCGGTCGTGGCGGCGAGCAGCCCGGGGTCGAAGGGATGCGCGCCGGGCACCACGCAGTCGGGGTCGGGGCAGGCGCACCGCGCGCTGTCGGTGCCGGCCCGGCCGACACCCGGGAGTACGGGCCAGTTCCAGACGCCGACGCAGGTCAGCGCCCCGTCGAGGAGGGAGGCCGCCGCGCCGTCCACACCTGCCGGGGCCGGGCGGGAGGCGGCCCGCGGGAATTTCAAGCGATCGCGGAGCCGCTGGAGACGCCTTCCGAGGATCTCGCGCATGAGCGCTCGTTCCTTTCCGTTGAACGCCGAAGGGCCACATCACACCATGTAACCGGTGTTTCACCACACGTACACGTTTCGCGTCACTGTCCGCCAGAAGCAGGTTCACACGGTTCGTGCAGTTTTCTTACGGGTCCGTCAAACGTCCGGCGGGGACCCGGAGCGAGCGGTCCGGGCGACCCGCGCCGGTCTCGAAACCGGCTGCCGCCGCTAAGGACGGCTCCCCGCGCCGGGTGGTTCCCCGGCGGTGCGCGGGAGGGCGTCAACTGACCCCGGGCACCATCGAGTACGTACCCGGAGCCCCTGGAGCGCTCGTCCAGTCGATCGCAAAAACCGTCTGCATGGCGCTTTTTCCGGCCAAGTTTTAGCCCCGGCTGGACAGTGAGTTGCCGTCTCACGGACACCAGTATTCCCGCCTGGGCAATGCTGGACATCGATCCTCGTGTGCGTGTAGATGTGGATCCATTGATGGCGGCGCAGCACGATCTGGGGGTTTGCGATGCTATATGGCGAATCGCACCAGGTGGAAAGGCGGACGCCATGAGCGCCCCGCATCTGCCGAAAGTGGCTGGAATCGATCCAGCGGTTACAGCGTCAGCGCACACTGCGGGGCCCACGCCCGGCTCCACCTCCACGGCGTCCACGTCCACGACCGCGCCGGGATCCTCCGCCGGCTCCGCCCGGACCGCCCCCGCCCAGGGCGCCCCGCCCGCGGCGAGCAGCGTCATCCAGGACCGGCTCGCGGGCATGGTCTCCGACCTCACCACCCTCCACGAACTCACCGAGCGCCTCGCGCGGGCCGCTGACCTCGACTCCTCCCTGCGGGAGTTCCTGCGCGCCGGAGCCGCCCTCGTCGGCGCCCGCCGCGGACTGGTGGTCCTGGAGCCCTCCGACGGCCTCGGCCCCGCCACCACCATCGGCCTGGGCCTCGGCCGCGCCGACCTCGGGCACATCGAGACGGTGCCGCGCAGCGCCACCTCGTACGGCCGCATCCTCGACGGACTCCCGGACGCCCACGGCGGCTCCGAGGTGCTGCCCGAGCCGGGCCAGGCCGCAGCGGGCGGCCACGAGCCCCCCGTGGACCCCCGGCACCGCGAGGTCGCGGCCCGGCTCGGTTACGCCGCGAGCTACGCGCTCCCGGTGGCCGCCGATGCCACGGGCCGACTCGGCGCCGCGGTGTGGCTGTACGACGAGCAGGCCGAGCCGAGCGACCGCCAGCGCGACCTGGTCGGGCTGTACGTCCGGCACGCCGCCGAGCACCTGGCCCGGATGGTGGAGGTCACGCGCTCGCGCGACCGGCTGGCCACCATCTCCGAGGAGCTGCTGCCCAGCCGGCTGCCCCGGATCTCCGGGGTCCAGCTCGCCGCCCGGCACCGCACGGGGCCGCGCGGCGGCGGCGACTGGTACGACGCGCTGCCGCTGCCCGAGGGCGCCCTGGGACTGGCCGTCGGGTCGGTCACCGGCTCCGGCCCGAGCGCCGTCGCCGCGATGGGGCGGCTGCGGGCCTCGCTGCGCGCGTACGCCGTGATGGAGGGGGAGGACCCCGTCGCGGTCCTGTCCGACCTGGAGCTGCTGCTGCGCCTGACCGAGCCCGCGCGCTCGGCGACCGCGCTGTTCGCGTACTGCGAGCCCGCCGCCCGCAAGATCATCCTGGCCGGTGCGGGGCACACCCCGCCGCTGCTCATCGGTGAGCGCCGGACCGAGTACGTGGAGACCTCCCTCTCCGCTCCGCTCGGGATGCTGGCGTGCTGGGAGGCTCCGAGCGTGGAGATCGAGCCCGCGCGCGGAGAAACGGTGCTTCTCTACACCGACGGGCTGCTGCGCCGTACCGGCGACGCCATGGACCGGGCCTACGCGCGGCTGCACGCGGCCGCCGCGGGGGTTCCGCGGAGCGCGCGGGAGGACCCGGCGGCCATCTGCGAGCACATCCTGAAGACGGTGCTCCCGGAGGAGGGGCCCGGCGTGGCCGAGGAGCCCGAGGACGTCGTACTGCTCGCGGCCCGGTTCGACTGAGGCACGGGTCCGCCGCCCGAGATGCGCGCCCGGTTTGACTGATATGTCACAAGTCGAGCCGGGGGCCTTCCCCTCGCACATACGATGGACGGGGTCCGCACCCGGTCCTTGCATGTCGTAGCAGCTGAGGAGAAGACGTGGCTGACGAGCTCACCCCGGAGACCCCGGAAGAAGAGCAGCCCAAGAAGAAGCACAAGCAGCGCAAGAACGGGCTGTACCCGGGCGTCAGCGACGAACTCGCGGAGAACATGCGCAGCGGCTGGGCCGACACCGAGCTGCACGGCCTGGAGCCCATCGCCCAGGCCGGCCACACCGCCGACCGCCGCGCCGCGCTGTCCGCGCGCTTCCCCGGCGAGCGCCTGGTCGTCCCGGCGGGCCGGCTGAAGACCCGCTCGAACGACACCGAGTACCCGTTCCGCGCCTCCACCGAGTACGCGTACCTCACCGGCGACCAGACCGAGAACGGCGTCCTGGTCCTGGAGCCCACCGGCGAGGCCGGCCACCAGGCCACCGTCTACCTGCTGCCCCGTTCCGACCGCGAGAACGGCGAGTTCTGGCTGTCCGGCCAGGGCGAGCTCTGGGTCGGCCGCCGGCACTCCCTCTCCGAGGCCGAGCAGCTCCTGGGCATCCCGGCCAAGGACGTGCGCGAGCTCCCCGAGGCCCTCGCCGAGGCCACCGGCCCGGTGCGCGTCGTCCGCGCCCACGACTCCGTCATCGAGTCCGCCCTCACCGACAAGGTGACCAAGGAGCGCGACGAGGAGCTGCGGGTCTACCTCTCCGAGGCCCGCGCCGTGAAGGACGCCTTCGAGATCGGCGAGCTGCAGAAGGCCGTCGACTCCACCGTCCGCGGCTTCGAGGACGTCGTGAAGGTCCTCGACAAGGCCGAGGCCACCTCCGAGCGCTACATCGAGGGCACCTTCTTCCTGCGCGCCCGCGTCGAGGGCAACGACGTCGGCTACGGCACCATCGCCGCCGCCGGTGCCCACGCCTGCACCCTGCACTGGGTCCGCAACGACGGTGCGGTCCGCTCCGGCGACCTGCTGCTGCTCGACGCCGGCGTGGAGACCCACTCCCTCTACACCGCGGACGTCACGCGCACGCTGCCGATCAACGGCACGTACACCGACGTCCAGCGCAAGGTCTACGACGCCGTGTACGAGGCCCAGGAAGCCGGCATCGACGCCGTCAAGCCGGGCGCCAAGTTCCGCGACTTCCACGACGCCGCCCAGCACGTCCTGGCGGAGAAGCTCGTCGAGTGGGGCCTGCTGGAGGGCCCGGTCGAGCGCGTCCTGGAGCTCGGGCTGCAGCGCCGCTGGACCCTGCACGGCACCGGCCACATGCTCGGCATGGACGTCCACGACTGCGCCGCCGCCCGCACGGAGGCGTACGTCGACGGCACGCTGGAGCCGGGCATGTGCCTGACCGTCGAGCCCGGTCTGTACTTCCAGGCCGACGACCTGACCGTGCCGGAGGAGTACCGCGGCATCGGCGTCCGGATCGAGGACGACATCCTCGTCACCGAGGACGGCAACCGAAACCTGTCGACCGGGCTGCCCCGCACCTCGGTCGAGGTCGAGGCGTGGATGGCGCAGCTGAAGGGCTGACGCCGGCGCACGGACGTACGGGTGGGCGGGAACCGGATGCGGTTCCCGCCCACCGCCGTACTACGAGGCCTTCAGCAGCGCGCCGTCGCGCCACTTCAGCATCTTGTCGAAGCTCACCACGGCGCCGCGGCCCGGCCGGTTGCGGAAGCGGACGTGGTCGGAGAGCTGCTCGATCAGGTGCAGCCCCCGGCCGTTCTCGGCGAGGCAGGAGCCGGCGGGTCTGGGCCGGGCAACCGTCGAGGGCGGGAATCCCGGACCCGAGTCGGCCACCTCGATGCGGCAGCGGTCCCCGTCCAGATAGGCCGTGACGCGGTACGCCTCGGTCCCGTCCGCGGCGCCGCCGGCGGGGCTCCCGCCGGGACCTTCGCCGGGACCTTCGCCGGGGCCTTCGCCGGGACGGCCGACGCGGCCGCCGTGCTCGACCGCGTTCGCGCAGGCCTCGCTCAGCGCGACCGACAGGTCGTGGCAGATCTCCGGGTCCACCCCCGCGGTCTCCATCGTCCCCAGCAGCAGCCGCCGGGCGAGCGGCACGCTCGCGGCTTCGCGCCTCAAGTGGAGAGACCACCAGATGCTCATACGGGTACCTATTGCCGCCCGCACCGGGCCGTAAGCCCCCGGCGGCCGGCACAGCCCTCATTCGGCCGATGTGCATTTCCCGGGCTGCGGTGTATGCGGGGGGACGGGACCGCGGCCGCACCCGGGACGCACCCGGCGCTGCACCCCTGACCGGGGCCCGCGCACGGCCCCGTCGGGCCGCCGTCAGGGGGCTGTCGGCACCGGGTGCGGAGCTGACGGCGGGCTGACCCGGTACGGACGGGACGCCGACCGGCGACCGGAACCCAAGGGTCCCTCCAGCACCTGCCGTAGGCAGGGCCCGGGCCCAGTGCGATGATTGCCCGGCCATGACTGGATCCCACACGACACGCGCCGGAGCAGGCCTCCGGATGACCCGGGCCGCGGTGTTCACCGCGGTCTGCGTCGTGCTGTCCGCGGCCGGCCACGCGGTGGCCTCCTGCGCGACCGTGCCGTGGTGGGCCCTGGCCCTGGCCTTCATCGCCGTCTTCGCGGTCGCCGCACCCCTGGCGGGACGCCGGCGCCCGCTGCCGGGCATCGCCGCCGGACTGGCCGTCGGCCAGCTCGGGCTGCACACGCTGTTCGGCCTCGGCCAGCACGGCGCCGCGGCCGCCCAGGCACCGGCCGGCGACACCGACACCTCGCTGGCGGCGCTCGCCGCCCAGCTGGTCTGCGGGGGCAACTCCGTGCCGCTGAGTGCGGCCGACGCCCGGCAGATCCTGGAGGCCGCCGGACTGGACCCGGCCGCCGTGGCCGCCCAGGCCGCCGCTCAGGGCCACATGGCCCACGCCCACCTGGCGGGGGGCGCCGCGGCACCTGCGACCGGGCTGTTCAGCCCGGCCATGCTGATCGGCCACCTGCTGGCCGCGCTCGCGGCCGGCTGGCTGCTGGCCCGGGGCGACGCCGCGCTGTTCCGGCTCGTCGAACTGTCCCGGCTCTCCGGCGAAGCCGACCCCGTACGTCCGCTGCGCGCCGCGCTGGCCTTCGTACGCGCCCTTGCGGCCGGGCTCCCCGGCGCCCCCGCGCGCGGCCCCCGGGCCCGCCGGAGCGCCGCCGCGCCCGCCGTCTCGACGGGCCGGGACGCCCTGCAGCACACCGTTGTCCGGCGCGGGCCGCCGACGGCACCGCTCGTCCTCGCAGCCTGACGCGGCACCCCACTCCCCGGAACACCCGGCGGGAGCACCGGTGCCGCGACCTCCGCGCGCGCCCGCGTGCGGAGCCGACGTCACCACTGCTTCCATGGAGCGTTCCTGCCGTGAAGACCTCTCGCGTCTCCTTCGCCGCCGCCCTCGCCGCCGGCACCGTCCTCGCCCTGTCCGGTACCGCCTTCGCGCACGTCAGCGTGCAGCCGGCCGGTGAGGCCGCCAAGGGCGGCTACGCGACGATCAACTTCAAGGTCCCCAACGAGCGGGACAACGCCTCGACCACCCAGATCGAGGTCAACTTCCCGGCCGACCAGCCGCTCACGTCCGTCATGCCGCAGGAACTCCCCGGCTGGACGTCCACCGTCGAGAAGACCAAGCTCGACAAGCCGCTGACCGTGCACGGCAAGCAGATCAACGAGGTCGTCACCAAGGTGACCTGGACCGGCGGCAAGATCGAGCCGGGCAAGTTCCAGCAGTTCCCGGTCTCCGTCGGCAAGCTCCCCGAGAACGCCGACAAGATGGTCTTCAAGGCGATCCAGACGTACGACAACAACGAGGTCGTCCGCTGGATCGAGGAGCCCAAGGAAGGCGCCCCGGAGCCGCAGACCCCGGCGCCCGTGCTGAAGCTGGCCGCCGCCAAGGGCGCCGACGACCACGGCGCCGCCGCCAAGCCGGCCGCCGACGGGGCCAAGAACGGCGACAAGAACGACAAGGGCGAGGAGAAGGGCGGGCACGACGAGGCGGCCGCCAAGAGCGCCTCCGACACGACCGCCCGCACCCTTGGCGCCGGGGGCGTTGTTGTTGGTCTCCTCGGTTTCCCTTTCGGCACCCCCTCCCCCCTCACCCCCCCCAGCGGGGGGGGGGGCCCCCCGGCCCCCCCGCTCCACCGTCGTACGCACGACATCCGCACCATCCCCGATTCCCAGGGACATTTCCTCATGCGCACCACACGTGTGACGGTCGCCGCCCTCGCGGTGGCGACCGCGCTCGCCCTCACTGCCTGTGGCAGTGAGACGGCCAAGAACACCGGTTCGGTCACGCAGATCACCGGTCAGAAGAAGGCCGGATCCGCGACCGTACTCGACCGCCCCTTCGACAAGCCGGAGCTCGTCCTCACGGACACCACCGGCAAGCCGTGGAACCTGCGCGAGCAGACCAAGGGGCGGCCGACGCTCATCTACTTCGGCTACACCAACTGCCCCGACGTGTGCCCCCTGACGATGAGCAACATCGCCGTCGCCAAGAAGGCACTCCCCAAGGCCGACCAGGACAAGCTCCAGGTCGTCTTCGTCACCACTGACCCGGAGCGGGACACTCCCGACTCCCTCGGCGCGTGGCTCAGGGCCCAGGACCCGTCCTTCACCGGACTGACCGGGGACTTCGCCACCATCCAGGCCGCAGCCCGATCTCTCGGCATCGGTATCGAGGCCCCCAAGAAGGAGGCCGACGGCACCGTCGTCTCCATGCACGGGGCCCAGGTCATCGCGTTCTCGCCCAAGACCGACGAGGGCTACGTCCTCTACGGCGAGGGCACGACCGTCGACGACTACACCAAGGACCTGCCGAAGATCATCAAGGGAGAAAACCCGTGAACGCCCGCACCACCCGCACCATCGCCGCCGCCCTCTCCCTGACGGCAGCGCTCGCCATATCCGGCTGCTCCTCCGACGAAGCGGCCAAGCCGAAGATGACGGTCAGCGGGGCCTTCATGCCCCAGCCGGTCAACGACAAGATGGCCGGCGCTTTCATGGTCATCAAGAACGACTCGAAGAGCGCCGACAAGCTGCTCTCCGCCACCAGCCCGCTCTCGGACGATCTGCAGATCCACGAGACCAAGGACCAGAAGATGCAGCAGGTCCAGTCGATGGACGTGCCCGCCAACGGTGAGCTCAAGCTCGAGCGCGGTGGCAACCACATCATGTTCATGGGGCTCAAGAGCACGCCCAAGGTCGGTGACAAGATCACCATCGAGCTGCGCTTCGAGAAGGCCGACCCGGTCAAGGTCGAGCTGGACGTCAAGGAACGGACGTACAACGCGCAGAACTCCACCGCCCACTGACGGACCGAGGAACTGACACGCCATGACGGCCATCGCCCCCGCTCCTCCTTCGGCCCGCGTCCGCGCCACGGCACTCCTGCCGCGCCTCGCGCTGGTTATCGCAGCCCTGCTGGCCACCCTGTTCACCGCGGCCGCCCCGGCCACGGCACACGCGGCACTCACGGCGAGCGACCCCCAGGACGGGGCGGTGGTCGCCACGGCGCCCGCCCAGGTCACCCTCTCCTTCTCGGAGCAGGTCGCCATGGGTGACGACTCCATCCGCGTCATGGACCCGCAGGGCAAGCGCGTCGACACCGGCGAGCTCAGGGACATGTGCAGCGGATCGACCATCCGCTACGGCACCGCCCTGCACCCGGGCCTGCCCAACGGCACGTACACCGTCGCCTGGCAGGCGGTCTCCGCCGACAGCCACCCGATCTCCGGCGCCTTCACCTTCTCCGTCGGCGCCCCCTCGGCGACCAGCGTCACCCTGCCCGACCAGAAGGTGGGCGGCGGCCCCGTCGGCATCGCGTACGGCATCGCCCGCTACGCCGCCTACGCCGGGTTCACCGTCCTCGTCGGCGGTGCCGCCTTCATCCTGCTGTGCTGGCGCCGTGGCGCCGCTGAGCGCCCGCTGCAGAAGCTGGTGGTGCGCGGCTGGGTCACCCTCACCGCCGCCACCCTGGCGATGCTGGTGCTGCGCACCCCGTACACCGGCTCGGGGAAGTTCGCCGACGCCTTCGACCTCGACGGCCTCAAGGCCGTCCTGGACACCAAGACCGGTGCCGCCTTCCTCTCCAGGCTGCTGCTGCTCGGCGCGGCCGCGCTGTTCATCGCCGTGCTCTTCGGTGCTTACGCCCGCCGCCAGAAGGCCGCCGCCGCCGACGCGACGGGGGCCGAGGACGGCGAGGACCGCGCCGAGGAGAAGAAGGAGACGAGCGACCTCGCCTTCGGGCTCGGTGTCGGCGGCACGGTCGTGGCCGGCGGCATCGCCGCCACCTGGGCCCTTGCCGAGCACGCCTCCACCGGTATCCAGCCCGCGATCGCGATGCCGGCCGACATCCTGCACCTGCTGGCCGTGGCCGCCTGGCTCGGCGGGCTCACCGCGCTGCTGGTCGCCCTGCGCAAGGTGCCGGACACCGAGCGGGAAGCCGTCCGGCGCTTCTCCCGGGTCGCCTTCATCAGCGTCCTGGTCCTCGCCGTCACCGGCGTCTACCAGTCCTGGCGCCAGGTCGGCAGCTGGTCCGCCCTCACCGGCACCAGCTACGGCCGGCTGCTGCTCATCAAGATCGCGCTCGTCGCCGTCCTCGTCGGCATCGCCTACCTCTCCCGCAAGTGGACTGCCCGGCTCGGGGAGGTCCAGGCCGAAGAGCCGGAGAAGGTGCTCGCGGGGGCCGATGTTTCACGTGAAACATCGGCCGGGAGCGCCTCGGGTGGTTCCGCCGGGGCCGATACGAACACCGAAGCCGACGCTGGCACCGACGCCGAAGCCGCAGCCGAGGCCAAGGCCGAAGCCGAGGCCGAAGCCGAGGCCGAGGCCGAGGCCGCCGGCGCCGACCCGAAGCGGGCCGCCCAGCTCGCCCGGCAGCGCGCGGCCCGTGAGAAGGCACGCGAGACCCGCGTCCGCGATGCCGATCCGGGCCGTGCGGGCCTGCGCCGCTCGGTGCTCGCCGAGGCCGGCGTTGCCGTCGTGCTCCTGGCCGTCACCACCGTCCTGACCAGCACCGAGCCCGGGCGCGCGGTGGAGAAGGAGGCCGGCCGCGGTGGCGCGTCCGCCCCCGCCGTGCCCAACCGCCCGGTCAAGATCACCCTGCCCTTCGACACCGGCGGCCAGAACGGCAAGGGCAACGTGCGGCTGGAGCTCGACCCCGGCCGGGTCGGCGCCAACACCCTCCACCTGTGGGCGGACGGCCCCGACGGCAAGCCCCTCGACCTCCCCGAGGTCAAGATCTCCTTCACCCTGCCCGCCAAGGAGATCGGCCCGCTGCCGCTCGCCCCCGACCGGGCCTCGGCCGGACACTGGACCGCGTCCGGGGTCCAGCTGCCGCTCGCGGGCGAATGGCGCATCGACGTGACCGTACGCACCTCCGACATCGACCAGACGACCGTCCAGAAGAACGTGAAGATCGGCTGAACAGCGTGACCGACAGCACCGGTAGCACCCCCGACATCGAGATCTCCCGGCGCCGACTGCTGGGCACCGTCGGCGCCGCGGGCGCCACGGGGCTCGCGCTCGGCGCCACGGGCGGCGCGCTCGTGCAGTCAGCGCTCTCGGACTCCCCGGCCGGCTCCCCCGGAGCCGCCGGGTCCCTCGCCTCCCTCGGCGCCACCCGGGTCGCCTTCCAGGGCGAGCACCAGGCCGGGATCACCGACCCGCTCCAGGCCAAGGGGCACGTCCTCGCCTTCGACCTGGCGCCGGGCGCGGGGCGCAAGGAGGCCGCCGCGCTGCTGCGCCGCTGGTCCGACACCGCCAGGCGGCTCATGGCGGGCGAGACCGCGCCGACCGCGGACAGCGGGATCGCCCTGGACGCGGGCCCCTCCTCCCTCACCCTCACCTTCGGCTTCGGCCACTCCTTCTTCGACCGCACCGGCCTCACTGCCCGGCGCCCGGTGGCCCTCGACCCGCTGCCCGACTTCTCCTCGGACCGGCTCGACCCCCAGCGCAGCAACGGCGACCTGTGGGTCCAGATCGGTGCCGACGACGCGCTCGTCGCCTTCCACGCACTGCGCGCCGTGCAGAAGGACGCCGGAGAGGCCGCCCGGGTGCGCTGGCAGATGAACGGCTTCAACCGCTCCCCCGGGGCGACGGCCTCGCCCATGACGGCCCGGAACCTGATGGGCCAGGTGGACGGCACCGCGAACCCCCGGCCCAAGGACCCCGACTTCGACAAGCGGATCTTCGTGCCGGGCACCGGCCCCGGGCCCGCCGAGCACTCCTGGATGGCCGGGGGCTCGTACGCCGTCGTCCGCCGGATCCGGATGCTGCTCGACGACTGGGACAAGCAGTCGCTCGCCCAGCAGGAGCAGGTCATCGGCCGGACCAAGGCCACGGGCGCGCCGCTGACCGGTGGCGACGAGAAGACCGCGATGGCCCTGGACAAGCTCGGCCCCGACGGCAAGCCGGTCATCCCGTCCAACGCCCACGCGCGCATCTCCGCGCCGGCGCAGAACGGCGGCGCCGCCATGCTCCGCCGGCCCTTCTCGTACCACGACGGCATCGGCCCCGACGGCACCCCCGACGCCGGTCTGCTGTTCATCTGCTGGCAGGCAGACCCGCTGCGCGGGTTCGTCCCGGTCCAGCGCAAGCTCGACCGCGGCGACGCCCTGTCGGAGTTCATCCGCCACGAGTCCAGCGGGCTGTACGCCGTCCCGCCCGGTCCGGGCGACGGGGAGTACGTCGGGCAGCGCCTGCTCGAAGGGTGAACAGCACCGCCCCGGCGGGTGGCCCGGCATTAGGCTGACCGCATGTCGGCCACCCGCTTCACGTATCTCGGTCCCGAGGGCACTTTCACCGAAGCCGCCCTGCGCACTCTGCCGGAAGCAGCCACCAGGGAGCTCGTCCCGATGGTGTCGGTCCCGGCCGCCCTGGACGCCGTGCGCAACGGCGAGGCCGCGGCGGCGCTGGTGCCGATCGAGAACTCGGTGGAGGGCGGGGTCACCGCCACGCTCGACGAGCTGGCCTCCGGCGAGCCGCTGATGATCTACCGCGAGGTGCTGCTGCCCATCGCGTTCGCGCTGCTGGTGCGGCCCGGTACCAAGCTGTCGGACATCAAGACGGTCACCGGTCATCCCGTCGCCCAGCCGCAGGTGCGCAACTGGCTGCGGACGCACCTGCCCGACGCGGTGTGGGAGTCGGCGGCCTCCAACGCCGACGGTGCCCGGCTGGTGCAGGAGGGCCGCTTCGACGCGGCCTTCGCGGGCGAGTTCGCCGCCGCCACGTACGGGCTGGAGGCGCTGGTCACCGAGATCCACGACGCCCAGAACGCAGAGACCCGTTTCGTGCTCGTCGGACGGCCCGCCCGGCCGGCCGCGCCCACCGGCGCCGACAAGACCTCCGTCGTGCTGTGGCTCGGCGACGACCACCCCGGTGCGCTGCTGGAACTGCTGCAGGAGTTCGCCGTCCGCGGGGTGAACCTGATGCTGATCCAGTCCCGTCCGACCGGCGAGGGCATCGGCAACTACTGCTTCGCCGTCGACGCGGAGGGGCACATCTCCGACCGCCGGGTCAGCGAGGCGCTGATGGGTCTGAAGCGGACCTGTCCCCAGGTGCGCTTCCTCGGCTCCTATCCGCGTGCCGGTGTCGCGCTGAGTGAGGTGCGGGCCGCGCGGCCGGGAACCTCCGACGGCGACTTCACCGAGGCCTCCGACTGGCTGGCGCGCTGCCTCGACGGCCGGGCGTAGTCCTCCGTCCACTGTCCACAGAGTTATCCACAGGCTGGGATGGCGACCTGGGGACAAGTCGACAGAGCGGCACGGCAGCGTCGACATATCGGTCGGGTGGCCCAGGTTTCGCGCTGGGGAGCGGTAGGTGAACGGCGTCACCCCCGTATCGCCGATCAACTCTTTGGAGCGAGCCATTCCCACCCGAATGAGTGTGTGGGGGCGGTTTGAACCCTGATCGGCCCGGACCGGTCGCGGACGCCTATTGATCTAATTCGATGTCCACAGATCCGGCGCACAGCCTGTGGATAAGAGTGGCCAGGGGGGAATTCCTGTGGACAAGGGCCGCCCCCCTCCCGCCCTCCGGGCCTGCTCAGACCCCGCGCACCGGTCGCCGTTGTGCCCCTTTTCGGAGAAAGGGGGCGATTTTATCGACCTGGTCCCCAGTGGCTGGATCCAGCTGTCCGGCGGCCGCGGGACAAGCCCGGACCCAGCCAATTCCATTCGCCCGAATTGGGACATAGCGACACGCAGCGTGATATCGGTGTGAGCCCGGGAAGCCCAGCCCGGTAGCCTGGAGGGGTGATTGACCTCCGGCTGCTCCGTGAAGACCCCGACCGTGTCCGCGCCTCGCAGCGCGCCCGTGGAGAGGACGTCGAGCTCGTCGACGCGCTGCTCTCCGCCGACGAGCGCCGCAGGTCTTCCGGCATGCGCTTCGACGAACTGCGCAACGAGCAGAAGTCGCTCGGCAAGCTCATCCCCAAGGCCTCCCCGGAGGAGCGGGCCGAGCTGCTGACCAAGGCCGAGCAGCTCAAGCAGGACGTCAAGGCCGCCGAGGCCGAGCAGAACGAGGCGGACGAGGCTGCCAAGCAGCTCCTGCTCAAGCTCGGCAACATCGTCCACGAGGACGTGCCCGTCGGCGGCGAGGAGGACTTCACCGTCCTGGAGACGCACGGCACGATCCGCGACTTCGGTGCCGAGGGCTTCGCGCCCAAGGACCACCTGGAGCTCGGCGAGTCGCTGGGCGCCATCGACGTGGAGCGCGGCGCGAAGGTGTCCGGCTCGCGGTTCTACTACCTCACCGGTGTCGGCGCCCTGCTGGAGCTCGCCCTGGTGAACGCGGCGATCGCGCAGGCCACCGAGGCCGGCTTCATCCCGATGCTGACCCCCGCGCTGGTCCGTCCGCGCGCCATGGAGGGCACCGGCTTCCTCGGCCAGGCCGCGGAGAACGTCTACCACCTGGAGAAGGACGACTACTACCTGGTCGGCACCTCCGAGGTCCCGCTCGCCGCGTACCACATGGACGAGATCATCGACGCCGAGAAGCTGCCCCTGCGGTACGCCGGCTTCTCCCCTTGCTTCCGTCGCGAGGCCGGTACGTACGGCAAGGACACCCGCGGCATCTTCCGCGTCCACCAGTTCGACAAGGTCGAGATGTTCTCGTACGTCGCTCCGGAGGACGCCGAGGCCGAGCACAAGCGGCTCCTGGAGTGGGAGAAGCAGTGGCTGACCAGCCTGGAGCTGCCGTTCCAGGTCATCGACGTCGCGACCGGCGACCTGGGCGCCTCCGCCTCCCGCAAGTTCGACTGCGAGGCCTGGATCCCGACCCAGGGCAAGTACCGCGAGCTGACCTCCGCCTCGAACTGTGACGGCTTCCAGGCCCGCCGCCTGGCGATCCGCTACCGCGACGGCAAGAAGACCGCTCCGCTCTCGACGCTGAACGGCACCCTGTGCGCCGTCCCGCGCACCATCGTCGCGATCCTGGAGAACCACCAGCAGGCCGACGGCTCCGTGCGGGTCCCCCCGGTGCTCCGCCCCTACCTGGGCGGCCGCGAGGTCCTGGAGCCGATCGCCAAGTGAGCCCCGCTCCGTTCCCGTACAAGCTCGTCGCGACGGACCTCGACGGCACGCTGCTGCGTGACGACGACACCGTCTCGGAGCGCACCCGTGAAGCGCTCGCCGCGGCCACCGCGGCGGGCGCGGCGCACATCGTCGTCACCGGCCGTGCCGTGCCCTGGACCCGGCACGTGCTGGACGACCTCGGCTACCGGGGGATCGCGGTGTGCGGGCAGGGCGCCCAGGTCTACGACGCGGGAGCGCACCGGCTGCTGACCTCGGTGACGCTGGACCGGCAGCTCGCCGGCCTGGCCCTGTCGAAGATCGAGGCCGAGGTGGGTCCGCTGGCGCTCGCCGCCAGCCGTGACGGGGTGGACGGCGAGGTCCTCTTCGGCCCCGGCTACCAGGTGCAGGAGGGCCTGCCGGCGCTCTACCTGGAGGACACCGCCCAGGTCTGGACCGCCCCGCTGAACAAGCTCTACATCCAGCACCCGGGGATGGGCGAGGACGAGCTCGTCAAGGTCGCCCGGGCGCTCGTCGGCAATCTGGTCGACATCGTCATGGCGGGCCCGGGCATAGTGGAGATCCTCCCGCTGGGCCTGAGCAAGGCCACCGGTCTGTCACTCGCCGCGCGCCGGCTGAAGGTCAAGGCCGCGGAGACGATCGCCTTCGGCGACATGCCCAACGACATCCCCATGTTCGGCTGGGCCGCGCACGGCGTCGCCATGGCCAACGCTCACGCGGAGCTGAAGGCGGTGGCCGACGAGGTGACGACCTCCAACCAGGAGGACGGCATCGCGGTGGTCCTGGAGCGCCTGCTCGGCGCCATGTAGCGCATCGGGACGCAGCAGCGTACCCGGGACCGGACGTACGAGAGGTCCGGGACGGCCCGCGCCGTGAGGCGCGCTCGAAGTGGCCGTCCCGGACCTTTTGTTGCTCCCCGCACCACTCACTGTGCCCCGGCCACACGGGCGGTACCAGCGAATTTCCGCCGGTCAGCCACGGAACCCGCGGCGCCGCCAGTAGGCCGCCGTCACGAAGGCCAGGAGCGGCCCCCACAGCAGCAGGGGGGCGTAGCAGAAGGTCATGAACCAGTACGCGGCCCCGCTGGGCGCGGTGGGGCTCGCGGTGAAGTTGGCGTTCCACCCGAAGGCGGAGAGCACCGTGATCGCGGTGACGGCACAGGCGCCGAGGGCCGCTGGAACCACCGCGACGAGCGGCGGAATGCGGCGGCCGCCCAGCCGGGGGATCCAGCGCGGCACCTCCTCGCCCCACCGCTGCACGAGGCCCAGCGTGAGCAGGCCCAGGCATTCGGCGAGGGTGCTGAGCGCGATGAGGTAGAGCGATCCGACGCCCGGGAAGTTGTCGGCGTGCAGCGCGTCGCCCGCCTTCCAGCCGACGGGGATCCCGACCGCGATCAGTACGCGCCACAGCCCGCTCGGGAGCAGGGTCAGGGCCGCGGCCTTCGCGGCCCAGCGGACCGGGCGGGAGACACCGGGGACGACGGCGGAGGCGGCCACCGGGGCGGGGGCGGGGGCGGTGAGGGCCATGGCTCAAGTCCGTTTCAGGAGGCGGCTGGTGGTGCTCCAAGCCTCGTCCGGACCACTCCGCGCGGCCATCGGCCGATCAGCAGGTTCGGGGCGGCCGGGAGCCTGATCCGCCTCTGCCGAACGGCAGATGGAACGGGGCCGCCCCCGCTCGTAGGGTCGGCGGCATGACCTGGAATCCGCGTGCCCTCTACGCCCCGGCCCTGGCCTGTGCCTCCGTGCTGTCCCTGGGCGGGAGCCTCGCCCGGGTGCCCGGGGCGTGGACCCTGGTAGGGGTGGCACTGCTGCTGCCCCTGCTGGCGCTCGTGGCCCGGTGGTCACCGGTGCGGCCCGGGGCGGTGGCCGGCGCACTGGGCGCCGCGGCGGTCTCGCTCTGGCCGGTACCGCTGCTGTGGACGGACGGGGCGTCGTGGCTGGAGTGCAGCGGGGCGGCGGCGTTCTGGTCGGCGCCGGCTCTCGCCGCACTGGCCCTCGGCGGCCATCTGCGCCGGCAGGAGGGCAGGACTCGGCGGGCGGTACGGGATGCACGGCGCGGCCAGCAGCTCGAACTGGCCCGCGATCTGCACGACTTCGTCGCGCATGACGTGAGCGCCATCGTGGTGCAGGCCCAGGCGGCCCGGTTCGTCGCCGGGAGCGACCCCCGCCAGGCGGTCCTCGCCCTGGAGCGCATCGAGGCGGCCGGCCTGAGCGCGCTGGCCTCGATGGACCGGACGGTCCACGCACTGCGCGCGGCGGGCGGCGGCCCCGCCGCGCCGGCCCCGGGGCTCGCCGAACTGCCGGGGCTGGTGGCCCGTTTCGAGGGCGGGGTACTGGAGGACGAGGAGCAGGCCCTGGCCGCCCTGTCCCGCGAGGCGGACACGACGGCGTACCGCGTCGCGGTGGAGGCGCTGACGAACGTACGGCGCCACGCGCCCGGAGCGAGCTCGGTACGGGTGAGCGTCCGCCGGGCCCCGGCGGGGATCGAGCTGAGCGTGGCGAACGCCGCGCCGCCGCGCGGACCCCGGGGTCTCCTCGGCCGTCGGCGCGGCGGCGGGACGGGGCTCGCGGGCCTGCGGGAGCGGGTGGAGGCAGCGGACGGCACCTTCGCGGCGGGGCCCGACGAGGCCGGGGGATGGCGGGTTTCGGCGGTCTTCCCTCCGGCAGGCCCCCCTGTGGGGTGATCATGGCAGCGTGACCACCAGCATCCTGATAGCCGACGACCAAGAGGACATCCGCAGCGGGTTCCGGCTGATCCTCGACTCCCAGCCGGACATGACCGTGGTGGGGGAGGCCGCCGACGGGGAGAGCGCCGTGGAGCTGGCCCGGCGGCTGCGCCCCGACGTGGTGCTCGCCGACATCCGCATGCCACGCCTGGACGGCCTGGAGGTGACCCGGCTGCTGTCCCCGCAGACCCGGGTCGTGGTGGTGACCACGTTCGACCAGGACGACTACGTCCACACCGCGCTGCGCAACGGGGCCTGCGGGTTCCTGCTGAAGCGGTCGGGCCCGACACTGCTGATCGAAGGGGTGCGGGCGGCAATGGCCGGGGACACCCTGATCAGCCCTCAGATCACCGTACGGCTGCTGAGCCGGCTGTCGGAGCCCGGTACCGCGGCGGCGCCCGTGCAGCCCGGGCAGGTGCTGACGGGGCGCGAGCTGGAGATCGTACGGCTGGTGGCGCGGGGGCGTACGAACGCCGAGATCGGGGCGGAGCTGTTCATCAGCGCCGGTACCGCGAAGACGCACATCGCGAACGTGCAGGCCAAGCTGGGGGCCCGGAACCGGGTGGGAATCGCCGCGTGGGCCTGGGAGCACGGAGTGGTCGGCCCCGAGTAGACCGGCCGGGGCCTGGTTCGTGTTTCACGTGAAACACGGGGTCAGACGCGTGTTTCACGTGAAACATCAGCCGCCGGCCCGTGCCCGTGCGGATCGCGGTGCACGGTGAGCGGCCAGGCGAGGAGGCCCACGGCGAGCGAGGTGGCGTGGCCGAGGTCGGTGAAGGTGCCCCCGGTGAGCAGCGGCAGTCCGAAGAAGGCGACCACGCCGAGGAGGTAGAACCATCTCCAGGGGTGTGGGAGCCGATAGGCCAGCACTCCGATGGAGGCCGCCAGCCCGTAGCTGACGCCGATGTCGACGACGTGGGTCATGCTGTGCGGCGCACGGTGGTCCTGGATGGCCATCAGGAGCACCTTCTGGCTCAGGAGGGTGGCGACGACATGCGCGGTCGTGACGATCAGGAGCCAGCGCAGGGTACCGAGCCAGCGCTCCACGGGGGCGTGGAAGAACTCGAAGAGCACGGCGTACAGGGCGAGCGAGGCAGGGTTCTCGATCCAGAAGGCGCTGCTGAGCAGTGCCCGGACGGGGTATTTGACCAGCTGGTGGATGTTGCTGCTGTTGCGGTGGAGCAGCACGTGGTCGAGCCGGTCCGGGGCGATCGCGACGACGAGGCTGGTGACGGCGACGATCAGCAGCCATATGTGAGTGCCGGGCGAGGAGCGTATCCAGGACCGCAAGGGCCTGGACGGCTCAGGCTCGGGATGCTGGATCATGCACCGATGATGCCCCGCAAAGCTGTGCCCCGCCTGGCCGGTGGGCCGGGCGGGGCACGGTCGTGGACGCTGCCGCCGGAGTCCTACTCCTCGCCGGCGAGGGTGAGGCGGCGGAGCTTCTGGCCCGCGTACACGGTGGCTCCGACGGTGACCGCGAGGAGCAGGACCACCGCGGTGGGCAGGCCGACACTGGCGTCGACGTACCCCTGTCCGGCGACCTTCTCGGCCAGGGCCAGGGCCCACTGCTGGACGCTGAGCGTCTTGGCTCCGGAGACCAGGCTGCCGAAGAGGGACTCCCAGATGAGGGCGTAGACCAGGCCGAAGACGACCGCGTGCCGGCTGACGGTGCCCAGCAGCAGGAACAGGGCGCTGTAGGCGATCGAGGCGACGAGGGCGGCCACGGTGTAGGCGATGGCGATCTGCTGGCCGTTGCCGTTGAGGATGAAGCCCGCGATCAGGGTGGGAATCGCGGAGAAGGCCATCGTGACCGCGATCGCGACGATCAGCTTGGTCATGATGATCGTCGGCCGCTTCACCGGCTTGGAGAGCAGGTAGACGATCGAGCCGTCGTCGATCTCGGGGCCGATGGCTCCGGTGCCGGCGATGACGCCGATCAGCGGGACCATCGTCGCGAGGGCGAAGCCGCCGAGGAGGTCGGCCGCCACCTTGTCGTCCACGCCGGTGAAGAAGCGGACGGCGAGGGCGATGACGATCAGCAGCGCGGGGAGCGCGAAGAGGATCAGCGCGCGGCGCCTGCCGAGCAGGGCCCGGTAGGTGAGCCGGGCGACGGTGGGGTTGTACATGGGTGCCAGCTCCTTCAGGCCGCGACGAGGTAGGAGAAGACCGACTCGAGGGACTCGTCGGAGGGGGAGACCGTCAGCAGCCGGATGCCGTGGTCGCGGGCGACGCGCGGCAGCAGCTCGGTGAAGCGTCCGAAGTCGACGGCCTGGATGCGCAGCGCGCCTTCCTGGAGGTCGACCTCGATGCCTGCCGTGGAAGGGTCGGCGATCAGGGCCGCGGCGAGGGCCCGGTCGTCGGAGGAGCGGACCAGGTAGCGGTGCGGGCGGTCCGTCATCAGGCGGCGGATCTTGCGGAAGTCGCCGGATGCGGCGTGCCGGCCGGCGACGACCACCTCGATGTGGGAGGCGAGCTGTTCGACCTCCTCCAGGATGTGGGAGGAGAACAGAACGGTGCGGCCCTCGTCGCCCATACGCCGCAGCAGGTCCATGAGCTGCATGCGCTGGCGCGGGTCCATGCCGTTGAACGGCTCGTCGAGGAGGAGCACGGACGGCTCGTGGACCAGGGCGGAGGCCATCTTCACGCGCTGGCGCATGCCCTTGGAGTACGTGGCGATCTTGCGGTCCTGGGCGTACTCCATCTCGACCGTGGCGAGGGCCCGCTGGGCCGCCGCGTCGTCGAGCCCGTGGAGCTCGGCGTTGGCGACGACGAACTCCCGGCCGGTGAGGAAGTCGTACATGGCCTCGCGCTCGGGCACGACGCCGATCTGCTTGTAGACCTGCTCGTTCCGCCAGATCGGCGCGCCGTCGAGGGTGACGGTGCCCGTGGAAGGGGCGAGGAAGCCGCCCATCATGTTGATGAGGGTGGACTTGCCGGCGCCGTTGGGGCCGAGGAGTCCGGTGACGCCGGGACCGATGCGCATGGTCACGTCGTTGACGGCGACGACGTTCCCGAACCAGCGGGAGGTGTGGTCGATGTCGATGATGGTCACAGCCCGGCCTTCCGGTAGCGGGCCATCAGGGCGGCGTAGGAGCCGGCGATGAGGCCGAGTACGACGAGCAGGTACACCACTCCGGTGGCGGCGGAGGGGCCCTCGCCGCCCGGGAAGGCGGAGGTGGCGCCGAGGAAGGCGGTCTGCACCCCGTCGATCAGCGAGATCGGGGAGAAGAGGCCCATCCACTCGATGGCCCCGGTGTTCCCGGTGGAGTAGGCGACGGCCTGGATGGTGGAGACGGCTCCGTAGGGGATGAGCAGCAGTGCGATGACGGCGGCCACGCCGAAGCCGCGGCGCGGGGTGAGTGCGGCCATGACGAGGCCGAGGCCGGCGAAGAGGAGCGACAGCAGCAGTACCGACACGAGCCCCTGCCCGAATCCCTTGGTCTGGTGACCGAAGTCGAACTTCGCCAGCAGCGAGCCGATCCACATGATCAGCAGCGGGGTGGCGGTGAGGATGAAGAGGGCCGAGGCCATGGCGGCGTACTTGGCCAGCACGTAGTCGACCCGCTCGATGGGCCGCGAGAAGTAGAGCGGCACCGTCTTGAACCGCAGGTCTCGCGAGACCGACTGGGGCGCCTGCGAAGCGAGGTAGAGGCCGATGACCACCTGTGTGGTCAGGGCGTACGTCGTGTACTTGATCGGCAGGTCGCTGGAGCCGGGGACGGCGATGGCCACCGCGACGATGATCAGCGCGGGGATGCACATCACCGCGAAGAGGATCATCGGCAGCACCTTGGACTTGGCGGAGCGGCCGAGCCCGTACGCGCCCCGCAGGGACTGCGAGAACAGCGAGGCGCGGGCGTAGCCGCGGCCGAGCCGGGGGCCGTCGTAGGACCGGTAGCCGATGTTGTGGATCTGGGTCGAGGTCTCAGGCGCCATCGGGGCCGGCTCCCTTCGGGTGGGCGGGCGACGAGGACCGGTCGCTGTCGCGGAAGACCTCGGCGATGTGGTGGCGGCGCTGCTCCATGCGGACCAGGCCGAGGCCGAGGTCGGCGACGGTGTCGCGGACGGTGTCGTACGTCTCCTCGCCGATGGCCTCGACGAGGAGGATGTGGCCGGCGCCGGGCAGGCCCTGCTCCTCACCCTCGTGCAGGGTGATGCCCGCCGCGGTGAGCGCCTTGCGCAGGGCGGCGGTGCCGTCCGGGTGCGCGTCGGAGTCGGTGACCTCTACCGCGAGGGTGGTCGTGGTCTGGGTGAAGTCGCTGGTGGAGCTGGAGCGCAGCAGCTTGCCGCCGTCGACGACGACCACGTGGTCGCAGGTCCGCTCCAGCTCTCCGAGGAGGTGGGAGGTGACCAGGACCGAGATGCCGAAGTCGGTGTAGACGCGGCGGATCAGGCCGAGCATCTCGTCGCGGCCGACCGGGTCGAGGCCGTTGGTGGGCTCGTCGAGGAGGACCAGCTGCGGGTCGTGGACCAGCGCCTGGGCGAGCTTGACCCGCTGCTTCATGCCGGTGGAGTAGCCGCCGATGGGGCGGTAGCGCTCCTCGTACAGGCCGACGTGGCGCAGGGTGTCGGCGGTGCGCTCGCGGGCGGCGGTCGGCGGGAGGCCGGACATGCGCGCCATGTGGACGACGAACTCGGTGGCCGAGACGTCGGGCGGCAGGGCGTCGTGTTCGGGCATGTAGCCGACCCGTTCGCGGATGGCGCTGCCATGCGTGGCGACGTCCAGTCCGAGCACGGCGGCGCGGCCCTCGGTGGCGGGGGACAGTCCGAGCAGGATCTTGATCAGCGTGGACTTGCCGGCTCCGTTGGCGCCAACGAGGCCGGTCACGCCGGGCCCGATGTCCAGGGAGAGCCGGTCGAGGGCGGTCACTCGGGGGTACCGCTTGCTCAGGCTTTCGGTCGCGATGACAGTCACGGCTTCGACGTTAGTGCCGAGGGGGCCGCGGATCGTCAGACCTGGAGCGGGACCGTGTATCCGCCTTGAGGACTACGGACCCTGACGGAAGGCTGATGCCGCCGAAGTTTGTCCACAGGTCCGTGCAGGGGCCTTGACGTGATCTCCGCCCATTGTCACATTCATCAGTGGCAGGTTTCGGGAGCGTTGGGCGACAGGGACGGACGGCCGGCATGACTGGGGACACCAAGCAGCGCACCGCGCACGACTCCGGGCAGCTTTCCGCCGGGCTGCGCGGCTTCAGGGAGGTCCAGCGGCTCGCGTACGAGTGCGCGGAGACCGTGGCGGCGCAGCTGCGCCCGGGAGTGACCGAGCGCGAGGCGGCGCGGATGCAGCGCGACTGGCTGCGCGAGCGCGGGGTGCGGGACTGGTTCCACCTGCCCTTCGCCTGGTTCGGGGACCGTACCGCCTTCGCGAACTTCAAGATCCCCCTCCAGTTCTTCCCGACCTCGCGGCGGCTGGAGCCGGGGATGCCGTTCATCCTCGACATGGCGCCGGTGTACCGGGGCTACGCGGCCGACATCGGCTACTCCGGCAGCCTCGGGCTCAACCCGGTGCAGGACCGGCTGATGTCGGACCTCCGGCCGCACCGGGAGCTGATCCTGGAGCAGGTGCGCGAGCGCCGGCCGCTGCGGGAGATCTACGAGAACGTCGAG
Source organism: Streptomyces sp. NPDC044002 (assembly GCF_056434525.1). Classification (NCBI taxonomy): domain Bacteria; kingdom Bacillati; phylum Actinomycetota; class Actinomycetes; order Kitasatosporales; family Streptomycetaceae; genus Streptomyces; species Streptomyces sp. NPDC044002. Next base: position 101,485 of record NZ_JBWKEZ010000006.1, on the reverse strand, counting down.
CGGCTGATGACCCGCCAGGGGTACGCCAACCGGCACCGTGCCTACCCCTTCGGCGTCATCGCGCACAAGATAGACCGGGTCAAGGAGCGCCGCTGGTCCCCGACCGCGTTCGGCTTCGGCACCCAGTCCCTCAAGGGGCTGGCCTCCGACGCCCTGCACGGGCACCGGGAGGGCTGGTCGCCGCTGTGGAGTCCGTACCACTTCTCCGACCATCCGCCGCAGCCCGGTCTGTGGGCGGTGGAGCCGCACCTGGGCTTCCGGGGCACCGGCGCGAAGTTCGAGGAGATCCTGGTCGTCACCGACTCCCGGGACCCCGAGGAGAGCGCGTTCTGGCTGGACGACGACCTGCCGCACGTGCGGCGCTGGGCTGAGGAGAAGGCGGCATGAGCGGGATGAGCGGGGCGGGTCTGCAGGGCGCGCGCGAGCGCCGGGTGAGCACCGGCGGGATCGAGCTGTGCGTCGTCGAGCTCGGTGAGACGGGCCGGCCGACCGTACTGCTGGTGCACGGGTACCCGGACAGCAAGGAGGTCTGGTCGGAGGTCGCCGAGCGGCTCGCGGACCGGTTCCACGTGGTGCTCTACGACGTACGCGGCCACGGGCGCTCCTCGGCTCCGGTGCCGCTGCGCGGGGGCTTCACCCTGGAGAAGCTGACCGACGACTTCCTGGCCGTGGCGGACGCGGTCAGTCCGGACCGCCCGGTGCACCTGGTCGGTCACGACTGGGGCTCCGTGCAGGGCTGGGAGTTCGCGACGGTGGCCCGGACCGAGGGGCGGATCGCCTCCTTCACCTCCATGTCGGGGCCTTCCCTCGACCACTTCGGGCACTGGATCAAGCAGCGGGTGAGGCGGCCCTCCCCGCGCCGGACCGCCCAGCTGCTGGGCCAGGGCGTCCGGTCCTGGTACGTGGGGATGCTGCACACTCCGGTGCTGCCTGAGCTCGCCTGGCGCGGCCCGCTCGGCAAGCGCTGGCCCAAGCTCATGGAGCGCAGCGAGGGGATCCCGGTCGGCGGGTACCCGACGGCCTCGCTGTCCTCCGACGCGGCGCACGGCGCCTGGCTCTACCGGGACAACGTGCGGGCCAGGATGAGCCGGCCGCGTCCCGACGCGTACGCGCACGTACCGGTGCAGCTGATCGTCCCGACCGGGGACGTCTTCCTGTCCGAGCGGCTCTACGACGACGTGGAGCGCTGGGCGCCGGGACTGGTGCGGCGGACCCTGCCCGCGAAGCACTGGATCCCCAGGACCCGGCCGGACCAGGTGGCGGCGTGGATCGCCGACTTCGTCACGGCCCGCGAGGAGCCTGCCGCGCGGGCGCCGGAGCAGCGCGCTCCGGGCAAGTACGCGGACCGGTTCGGGGGACAGCTGGTGCTGGTCACCGGCGCCGCCAGCGGGATCGGGCGGGCCACCGCGTTCGCGTTCGCCGAGGCCGGGGCCCGGGTCGTCGCGGTGGACCGGGACGCCGAGGGCGCGGCCCGTACGGCCGAGATGGCACGGCTCGTCGGCGCCCCGGAGGCCTGGGGCGAGTGCGTCGACGTCAGTGACGAGCAGGCGATGGAGAAGCTCGCTGCGAAGGTCGCCGCCGAGTACGGGATCGTCGACGTACTGGTCAACAACGCCGGGATCGGCCTCTCGGGGTCCTTCCTGGAGACCGGCTCCGAGGACTGGAAGAAGGTCCTGGACGTCAACCTGTGGGGGGTCGTCCACGGCTGCCGGATCTTCGGGAAGCAGATGGCCGAGCGCGGGCAGGGCGGCCACATCGTCAACACCGCCTCCGCCGCCGCCTACCTGCCTTCCCGGACGCTGCCCGCGTACAGCACCTCGAAAGCCGCGGTGCTGATGCTGAGCGAGTGCCTGCGCGCGGAGCTGGCGTCCAAGTCGATCGGGGTCTCGGCGATCTGCCCGGGCATCGTCAACACCAACATCACGGCCACCTCCCGGTTCGCCGGGGTGGACGCGGCCGAGGAGAAGCGCCGCCAGGAGCGCTCCTCGCGGCTGTACGGGCTGCGCAACTTCCCCCCGGAGAAGGTGGCGGACGCGATCCTGCTGGCCGTGGTGAAGAACCGGGCGGTGGTCCCGGTGACGCCCGAGTCCAAGGCCGCCCTGTGGATGTCCCGCTTCGCGCCGAACGCCCTGCGCCGGATCGCGCGGCTGGAACCCCGGCTGTGATGCCGTGCGACGGCATGCGCGGCACGGCCATACCCGGCTCCTGCCCGCGGTCGTACCATCCCTCGCAGGAGGGCTCGCTGCTCGAGGCGGTCGAGTACCTGGCGGCGTCTCCTGCCGCCCGGACCGCGGCGGGCGCGGTCGGCCGAGCCGCCATGTCGTAGGGAGCCGGGATTGTCCGATCAGGCGGTAGCCGAGTACCGGATCGAGGATCTGGCCCATCACAGCGGGGCGACGGTGCGCACGATCCGGGCGTACCAGGACCGCGGCCTGCTGCCGAAGCCGGAGCGGCGGGGCCGGTCCAACGTCTACCGGGAGACGCACCTGGCACGCCTGCGCCAGATCGCGGACCTGCTGGACCGCGGCTACACCCTGGCCTCCATCAAGGAGCTGCTGGAGGCCTGGGACGCGGGGCGCGGGCTGGGCGGCGTACTCGGTCTGGTCGCCGAGGTGCACGGGCCCTGGACCGACGAGGAGGCCGACCGGATCAGCCGGGAGGACCTCAACGCGCGGTTCGGCGGCCTGCCCGACGACGACGCGGTGGACGAGGCCTGTGAGCTGGGGGTGCTGGAGCGGATCCCCGGCCGCCCGGACGAGTTCCTCGTGCCCTCGCCGCAGGAGCTGGCCGTCGCGGCCGAGCTGTACGCGGCGGGGGTGCCCCTGGGGGCGATCACGGGGCACCTGCGCGAGCTGCGGGGGCAGGTGGAGCACATCGCCTCGCGCTTCCTGGAGTTCACCACCGAGCACGTCTTCGCCCGCTACCTCGGGCAGGTGCCGCCGACCGACGCGGACGCGGCCGAGGCGGCGACGATGGTGCGCAGGCTGCGGCCGCTGGCCCAGCAGACGGTGGACGCCGAGCTGGCCCGGGCGATGCGGCTGTTCGCGACCCGGCACCTCCAGCGCCATCTGGGCGCGCCCGGTGCGGCGCAGCCGACGGGCCCCGCCCCGGTGGCCCTGCCCGCCGGGACGGTACGGGCGGTGCAGGAGCTGGTGGGGCCGGAGCACGTGGCGGAGTTCGTCCGGGCCGCGACGGAGCGGGAGCTCCAGGCCCGGACGATGAACGATCTGGCCAGCCGGCGCGGCCGGTAATGCTCGATCGGTAGTCCACAGGGGGTCCCCGGGGCGAATCGCTCAGATGTCGCCGAAACCCGCCGAAACGGCTGTGGACAACTCCCGTCCGCCTGTGGGCAACACGGGTGGAACGCCTAGACGATGGCCTCGAAGGTGGAGTCCGGGCGGGGGATATCGGCCACGGCGGGCTCCATCTCCGGCTGTCCGGGCCGGGGTGCCCCGGTGTCGCCGTCGCGGTGCTCGCGGCCGTAGAGGAGCACGGCCAGGACGAGTCCGAGGACGCCGCCGAGCAGCTGCGCCGCGACGAACCCGGGCAGCGACTGCGGTGCGATGCCGGTGAAGGAGTCGCTGAAGGCCCGCCCTATGGTGCCGGCGGGGTTGGCGAAGGACCCCGACGAGGTGAACCAGATCGCGGCGGCGATGTACGCGGCGACCGCGGCCGGGATCAGCCTGGGCCGGCCTATGCGGCCGAGGCCCTGGATGACCAGGACCAGTCCGGCGGTGGCGATGATCTCGCCGATCAGCAGGTGGCCCCCGTCGCGGACCTGGGTGGAGAAGGTTCCCGGGGTGCGGCCGAACATCGTCTCCGCCAGTACGGCGCCGCCGATGGCGCCGGTGGTCTGGGCGGCGGCGTACGCGAAGGCCTCACGCGCGTCGAGTCCCTCACCGCCGGTGCGCCGGGCCCACCAGGCGGTGAGGGTGACGACCGGGTTGAGGTGGGCTCCGGAGAGGGGGCCGAACAGGGTGATGATCAGGCCGAGGCCGATCGCGGAGGCGAGCGAGTTGGCGACGAGGGCGACACCGGTGTCGCGGCTGAGGTTCGCGGCCTGGATGCCCGAGCCGATCACCACCACGAGCAGGCCTGCGGTGCCGATGAGCTCGGCAGCCACACGCCGAAGCAGTGAAGCCTTATTTGTCATAGTTTCTCCCTCTGGATAAGTCGTGATGCGGAAAATGTATTCCGTATCTTGGAAAAGCGATAGAGGGGTGATGTGCCCGCCCGAGGGGCGGAAAATCGCTGCCGCGGCGCCCTGCGAGCCGCCAAGCTGGGCACATGGATGACCGACGCACCGTGAAGGTGTCCAAATACGTCTCGAAACACCTGCGACACCAGCCGGAACGGATCGGACTGGTGCTCGACCCCCAGGGCTGGGTGGAGATCGACGATCTCCTGCGGGCCGCCGCTGACCACGGATTCCCGTTCAGCAGGGCCGAACTCGACCACGTGGTCGCCGCCAACGACAAGCAGCGGTTCGCCGTCGACGGCAGCCGCATCCGGGCCAGCCAGGGGCATACCGTCACCGTGGACCTGGGCCTGCCGGAGGCCGAACCGCCCGCGTACCTCTACCACGGCACCGTGGCCGCGGCCCTGGACGCGATCCGCGCCGAGGGCCTGCGCCCCATGGCCCGCCACCACGTGCACCTGTCGCCCGACCGTGAGACGGCGACCCGGGTCGGCGCCCGCCGGGGCCGGCCGGTGGTCCTCGCCGTGGACGCCGCGGCGATGCGCGCGGCCGGGCACGTGTTCCGGGTCAGCGCCAACGGGGTGTGGCTGGCGGACGCCGTACCGCCGGAATTCCTCCGCTTCCAGTGACCGGCCGACGGCCCCGCTCGAAGGCCCGGCCGGGGACGCCGACGGGAACGCCAACGAGGACGCCGACCGGGACGGAATTCACGGAGTGATTGTCGGATCGTCCACCTACGCTGTTCCTCGTTCCGGGATCAGTGAGGGGGGTACCTCGCGATCGCCGACCGACCACGCGAGCAAGCGAGCTGATGCCTGATGACATCCGTGTCCCCGTCCCCGTCCGAATTCCCCGTCGAATCCCCGTCCGAGGCCGCGGTCAACAACTTCCAGGTCGACCTGCGCGGCCTGGTCGACCTGCTCTCCCACCACCTCTATTCCAGCCCCCGCGTCTACGTGCGCGAACTCCTCCAGAACGCCGTGGACGCCGTGACCGCCCGTCACGCGCACGAGCCCGGCGCGGAGGTGCGCATCCGCCTGTCCGCGGCCGCCGGCCGCATCACCATCGAGGACTCCGGCATCGGCCTGACCGCCGCCGAGGCCCACTCCCTCCTCGCCACCATCGGCCGCAGCTCCAAGCGCCGCGGTGAAGGCGCATCCGCCGCCGAACTCCAGGGCCTGGAGAACACCCGCCGGCAGTTCCTGGGCCAGTTCGGCATCGGCCTGCTCGCCTGCTTCGTCGTCGCCCGGCAGATCCGGGTCGTCACCCGGTCCGCCCGCGACCCCCAGGCCGCGCCCGTCGAGTGGCTGGCCACGGACGACGGCTCGTACACCGTGCGCGAACTGCCCCACGACGCCCGTCCCGAGCCCGGCACCACCGTCCACCTGGAAGCCCGCCCGGGCGCCGAGGAGTGGACCGAGCCCGCCCGCGTCGAGCGCCTCGCCCGCGACTACGGCTCCCTGCTCCCCTACCCGATCACCTTCGACGACGGCCTCGGCGGCGCTCCCCGGCCCATCACCGACCGGCCCGCCGTCTGGGACCGGGCCCACCCCACCCCGGCCGCCCGCCGCGTCGCGCTCGCCGGGCACTGCGCGCAGCTCTTCGGCTTCACCCCGCTCGACAGCATCGACCTCGACCTGCCGGTGGCCGGGGTGCGCGGAGTCGCGTACGTGCTTCCGGAACCGACCAGCCCCGCCCACCGGGCCGGCCACCGCGTCCACCTCAAGGGCATGCTGCTCACCGACCAGGCCGACAACCTGCTGCCGGACTGGGCCTTCTTCGTCCGCGCCGTGCTCGACACCGACACCCTGCGGCCCACCGCCTCCCGCGAGAACCTCTACGACGACGAGACGCTCGCCGCCGTACGCGAAGCCCTCGGCGCCCGCATCCGGTCCTGGCTGGCGGAGCTCGCCGCGAGCGAACCGGACCGTCTGGCCGCCTTCCTGAGCGTCCACCACCTCGGCGTGAAGTCCCTCGCCCGGCACGACGCCGAACTGCTCGGCCTCATGCTGCCGTGGCTGCCGTTCGAGACCAGCGACGGCTCGATGAACCTGGAGGAGTTCACGGCGGCCCACTCCGAGATCCACTTCACGCGCACCGTCGAGGAGTTCCGGCAGATCGCCCCGATCGCCGCGGCCCACGGCCTGGGCGTCGTCAACGCCGGCTACACCTACGACGCCGACCTGCTGGCCCTGCTGCCCTCCGTACGCCCCGACCTGAAGGTCACCGAGCTGGACGCGGGAGCGGTCACCGACCGCCTCGACCCGGTCCCCACCACCGTCGAACTCTCCCTCGCCGCGTTCCTCTCCACCGCCCGCACCCGGCTGGAGCCCCAGAGCTGCGACGTGGTGCTGCGGGCCTTCCAGCCCGTGGCCGTCCCCGCGCTGTACCTCGACGACCGCCAGGCCCGCCAGGAGCGCGACCGGACCGCCGCACTCGAGTCCGCCGACTCCCTGTGGAGCGGCATCCTCGGCTCCCTGCGCGGCTCCGGCCCGCGCGCCCGCCTCGTCCTCAACCACAACAACCCGCTGATCCGGCGGATCGCGGGCCTCCCCGACCCGACGCTCGCCGGCACCGCCGTCGAATCGCTGTACGGCCAGGCGCTGCTGATGTCCCAGCGTCCGCTGCGCCCTGCCGATTCGGCCCTGCTCAACCGGGCCTTCCTCGGCCTCCTGGAATGGGCGACCCACCCCGTCGACGCCCCGGCCACCCCGACCGCAGCCTCCGAGGAGGACGAGAAGTGAGCACCCTGACGGCCGACGAGATCCGGCGCGCCCTGCACGAGAACCGGAACCTGCCCCACGGCGCCGCGCGCAACGCCCAGGCCGAGGCGCTGACCGCGGCCGCCGAGGTCTGCGGTGACGCCGGGGTGTACCGGGCGGCGCTGATCAACCAGATCGACTCCTACGAGTACAGCGCCGAGCGGAGCCGCATGGTGGTCCCCTTCGCCCGCCTGCTCCAGGAGTACGACCGCGACCCGTCGGCGTTCGGACCGGGCGACGCCCACTCCCTCTTCTGGCGCTTCAAGTGGGTCTCGGGCCAGATCATCAGCTCCCCCGACGTGCCGATCTCCTCCGTCACCGGCTACCTCGACGACATGGAGAAGCGCTACCGGATCGCCGGCTACAGCGAGCGGGCGGTACGCCAGTCCGAGTACTTCCTGGCCGACGCCACCGGCGACGACGAGCGCGCCGAGCGGGCCATGGCGCAGTGGCGCGCGGCCGACCGCGACCAGATGAGCGACTGCCACGCCTGCGAGACCAACTCCCAGGGCGTCTTCTGGGCGACCAAGGGCGAGCACGCCAAGGCCATCGAGGTCTGGGAGCCCGTGCTGAACGGTGAGCAGACCTGCATGGAGGAACCGCACCGGGTGCTCGCCCGGTCGCTGCTCCCCCTGCTGCGCCTCGGCCGCACCGACGAGGCCCGCTCGCACCACCTGCGCGGCTACCGGATGGCCCGGGGCAAGGAGAGCCTGCTGCGGGCGATCGGCCAGCACATCGAGTTCTGCGCGCTCACGGGCAACGAGGCGCGCGGTGTGGAGATCCTCGCCGAGCACGGGACGCACCTGCGGCCGCTCGTGGACGTCAAGACCCAGCTGGACTTCTACGCCGGGGTCCTGGTCCTGCTCCGGCGCCTGATCGAGCTCGGCCACGGCGGCGATCCGACGGTGGCGTACGAGGGCTCCGCGCACACCGTCGAGGAGCTCCACGGCATCCTGCGCGCCGAAGCCCTGGACATCGCCCGGCGGTTCGACGTGCGCAACGGCACCACCCGGGTCTCCGAGCGGCTCACGGAGCGGCTCTCCCGGGCCCCGCTGGCCGACACGCTGCCCCTCGGCGTGCGCAGTGCCGCGCTTCCGCAGCCGGCCGGGACGGCCCCGGCGGCGGCTCCCGCGCCCGCGCCCGCGCCCGTGCCCGTCAGCGCCGCCGAGTTCAGCGTGCTCGTGGAGCGGGCCCGCGACGCCCGCGACACGGGCCACCCGGGGGCGGACCGGCTCTGGGCGGAGGTCGCCGTACGGGTCTCCGCGCTGCCGGAGCCGGACGTGCACCCGTTGCTGCTCGCCGAGGTCGCCGACCACCGGGCCCTGACGGCCGCGCGGGCCGGGGCACCGGACGCGGCGGAGCTGCTGGCCGCCGTCCGCGACGGCTACCGGGCGCTGGGACAGGCCGAGCGCGCCGCCCTGGCCGAACTGCGGCTGGCGAGCGCGGCCGCGCAGGCCGGGGCCGCGCCGGAGGAGGTCCGCTCACTGCTGGCGGCGGGCCTGCGCGCTGCCGAGGCGCTGGACGCGGCGGAGCCGATGCGGGCCAGGCGGATCGCCGTCGCGGAGCTGTCCGCGCTGCGGCTGGAGCCGTACCTGCGCTCGGCGGAGGCCGCACGGGAACACGGACACGAGAACGAGCACGGCCACGACAACGGCCACGCGCACGGCCACGGCCACGAGCACGAGCACGACCACGGGCTGCTCGTGGCCGAGCTCTCCTCCTTCGTCTCCTCCTACGGGCAGGCCCTCCCGGACCTTGCTTCCGAGGCCGAGGAGCTGCTCGGCCGGCTGGCCCTCTCACAGGGCGACACCGAACGGGCCCTGGAGCTGCTGGCCTCCGCCGCGGACCGGGCGGTCGAAGCGGGCCGGCCGTGGCAGGCGGCGGACCCCCTCGTACTGCGGGCCGGGGTGCTGCTCTCGCTGGGCCGGCCCGAGGAGGCCGAGGCGGCCGCGCGGTCCGGCCTGGAGCACTCCGCCGAGGTGACCGACCCCGAGGAGCAGGGTCTCGTACGCCTCACCCTCGCGGACGTCCTGCTGCGCGGGCGGAGCGCGGTCGCGGAGGCCGCCGAGCACGCCCTCGCGGCGGCGCACTGGTTCGACCAGGCGGGGCTGGCCGCCGACGGCGGGGCCCAGGCCCGGCTGATGCTGGCCCGGGCCTACGCCCGGGACGGCCGGACCGCCGACGCGGCGGAGGTGCTGCAGTCGGCGCTGCCGGACCTGCTGGAGCACGGCGAGGAACAGGCCGTGTCTGCCCGGGACTTCCTGGGGAACCTGTTGCGGGACCTGCGCGAGTCCCGGGCCGCCGCGGAGCAGTTCCTGCTCGCCGCCGACCTGGTCAAGGACTGGGAGGACCCCCGGCCGCAGGCGGGCTTCGCCCAGGCGGCCGCCGACAGCCTCTCCGACGCCGGCCTCGCCGATGAGGCCGTCGCCGCGTACCGGCGCGCTCTGGAGCTGCGCCGGCTGACCGGGGATGCCGTGGTCTCCGAGGTCAGGATCCTGCGTTCGCTGGCCTGGCTGGGAATGCGCGAGGAGGTCACCGAGGAGACCGTGGCAGCGGCCCGGGTCCTGATGGACGAGGCCGCCGGAGTCCTGGAGTCGGCCCTGGCGGCCGACGACTCCGAGGACACGGACCTGCTCTCCGAACTGGCGCAGACCTGGCACCAGCTGGCTCAGGTGCTGGACCGGCTGGTGAGCACCCTCGGCCCCGACCGGGACGGGGAAGGGGAGTCCCCGGCCGGGGACTCCCTGAGCCCGGCCGCCGTCGAGGCGCTGCGGCTGGAGGAGATCGAGTTGTGGGAGCGGGCGGCCGAGCTGTACGCGCGGCTCGGGCTGGAGAACCTCCAGGACCGCTTCCAGTGCCTGAACAACATCGCGTGGACGGAGCACGAGCTGGGCCGGCCGGAGGCGGGCGCCGCCAGGATGTCGGCGCTGCTGGAGGAGGTCGAGACACTGCCCGAGGGCATGGCTCCGGCGTGGGTGGTCCCCCAGGCGCGGCGGATCATCGCGAACCTGACGGCCTGAGCGGCCGTCCGATCCGGCCGGCCCGTCGTGCGACGGGCCGGCCGGGGCCACCGGGGAGGTTCAGCCCTCCAGCTGGGCGAGCGCCTCGGTGGCGATCCGCTCGAAGACCGCCTCGTCGGCGGCGAAGTCGGAGTCCGGGATCGGCGCGTGGATGACCAGCTCGGTGAAGCCCAGCTCTTGGTGGCGGCCGGCGAAGTCCACGAACGCGTCCACGGACTCCAGGATGGCGCCGCGCTCCGGGGTGAAGCCGGTCAGCAGCACCTTCTCGATGGAGCCGGAGTCCCGGCCGATCTCCGCCAGGGCCTTCTCCAGACGCCCGTGCTGGACGCGCAGGGCCGCCAGCGATTCCTCGGGCGTGCCCTCGGCGTGCTTCGGGTCTCCCGCGGTCACCCAGGCCTGGCCGTGGCTCGCCGCGAGCTTCACACCGCGCGGGCCGGTCGCCGCGACGGCGAACGGCAGACGGGGGCGCTGGACGCACCCGGGGATGTTGCGCGCCTCCTCGGCGGAGTAGAACGTGCCGTGGTGGGTGACCGCCGGCTCGGTGAGCAGCCGGTCGAGCAGCGGCACGAACTCCGCGAAGCGGTCCGCCCGCTCGCGCGGGCTCCACTCCTCCTGCCCCAGCGCGGTCGCGTCGAAGCCGTTGCCGCCCGCGCCGATGCCGAGGGTGATGCGGCCGCCCGAGATGTCGTCCAGCGACATCAGCTCCTTGGCCAGGGTCACCGGGTGCCGGAAGTTCGGCGAGGTGACCAGGGTGCCCAGGCGGATCCGCTCGGTGACGGCGGCCGCGGCGGTCAGGGTGGGCACCGCGCCGTACCAGGTCTGGTCGCGGAAACTCCGCCAGCTCAGGTGGTCGTAGGTGTAGGCGGTGTGGAACCCGAGGCGCTCGGCCCGCTCCCACTGGTCGCGGCCTCCCTCGTGCCACGGGCGTACCGGCAGGATCACAGTGCTCAGGCGCAGAGTCATGCCGTCGAGCGTACGGCGGTCCGTGGCCCGTACACCAACCACGCCGTGTCCCTCAGGGCCCGGCTCGGGGGGGGGGGGGGGGGGGGGGGGGGGGGGGGGCAGGCAAACCAAAGACGGAACAAAGAGGGCGATAAAACCGAGGGAG
>NZ_JBWKEZ010000006.1:0-90388 GCF_056434525.1 Streptomyces sp. NPDC044002 | reverse complement strand
TTCCCCCCCCCCCCCCCCCCCCCCCCCCCCCCCCCCCCCCCCCCTCTCCCCCCCCCCCCCCCCCCCCCCCCCCCCCCCCCCCCACCCCCCACGCCTCCGAAGGGCTGCCCCACAGCGGGAGCGGGGAAAAAATGTCTGGACGATCATGGTCCGGCGGCAGGGGCCCATGGGCGAAGATGGAGCGGTGACCTCGGCTTCTCAGCGCCCCGACGGGCCGACCCCCGCCCCCCGGCTCATCGCCACCGATCTCGACGGCACCCTGCTGCGCGACGACAAGTCCGTCTCGCTCCGCACGGTCGCCGCGCTCGCCGCTGCCGAGGAGGCCGGGATCGAGGTCTTCTTCGTCACCGGCCGCCCGGCCCGCTGGATGGACGTGGTCAGCGACCACGTCCACGGCCACGGCCTGGCGATCTGCGCGAACGGCGCCGCCGTCGTCGACCTCCACGCCGGCCGGGAGTTCGTACAGGTCAGGGCGCTGGCCCGGGCCACGGCCCTCACCGTCGTCAACACCTTGCGGAAGGCCGCCCCCGGCACCTCCTTCGCGGTCGAGATGACCACCGGCATCAACTACGAGCCGGCCTACCCGCCGTTCTTCCAGGACCCGGGCGCCACGGTCGCCACCGCCGAGAAGCTGCTCCACGAGGAGCACGACGACCAGGCGGCGCCGGTGCTGAAGCTGCTCGCGCACCACCCCGAGATGGCCCCGGACGACTTCCTCGCCCTGGCCCGGTCCGCCGCCGGCGCCTACGCCTCCATCACCCGCTCCAGCCCCACCGCACTGCTGGAGATCAGCGGGCTCGGCGTGTCCAAGGCCAGCACCCTGGAGCTGTGCTGCGCCGAACGCGGGATCTCCCCCGCGGAGGTCGTCGCCTTCGGGGACATGCCGAACGACGTGGAGATGCTCCGCTGGGCCGGCACCTCGTACGCGATGGGCAACGCCCACCCGGACGTGATCGCGGCCGCCTCCGGCCGTACGGTCGCCAACAACGAGGACGGGGTCGCCGTGGTCATCGAACGGATCCTGGCCGACCGCGCCGCGCGCGGCTAGGGGGTGTCCGCAAAGTGGCGCCGTCCGCCCGAAGGGCGGGCCCCGAGACTTTGCGGACACCCCCTAGGACCCCCCGCCCGGCCAGGGCTGCGGATCACAGCGGGGCCTCCCAGACCAGGGTGGTCCCGCCGCCGTCCTCCCCGATGCCGGATCCGTACCAGCTGGAGCCGCCGAGCGACTCCGCCCTGCGGCGCAGGTTCCGCAGGCCGCTGCGCCGGCCGCCCTCCGGCATGCCCACCCCGTCGTCGGCGACTTCCAGCCGTACCCCGGGCCGGCCGTCGGGCAGGCTGGCGGTGGAGTCGACCAGCACCTCGATCCGGGACGCGTCCGCGTGCCGGAAAGCGTTCGACAGGGCTTCACGGAGGGCTGCGATCAGGTTCTTGCCGACCAGCTCGCCGACGACCGTGTCGACCGGCCCGACGAAGCGGTGCGCCGGCTTGAAGCCCAGCGGTACGGCCGCCATGTTGATCTCCCGCAGCACACGGGTGCGCAGCCCCGACGGGGCCTCCGCCGGGCCCTGCTGGAGCGCGAAGATCGCGGTGCGGATCTCCTGGATGGTCACGTCCAGCTCGTCCACGGCCTTGCCCACGCCGTCGCGGACCTCGGGGACGATGGACCTGCGCTGCGCGCCCTCCAGCATCATCCCGGTGGCGAACAGCCGCTGGATGACCAGGTCGTGCAGGTCCCGGGCGATCCGGTCGCGGTCCTCGAACACCGCGAGCCGCTCCCGGTCGCGCTGGGCCTCGGCCATCATCAGCGCGAGGGCGGCCTGGGATGCGAACTGCGTGGCCAGGGTCCGCTCCGCCTCCGTGAAGGGCCGTTTGCCGCGGGCCCGCGGGGTGACCAGCGCGCCCAGCACCCGCCCGCCGCTGTGCAGCGGCAGCATCATGCAGGGTCCGTACTGGCTGGTCAGCCTGCTGATCATGCGGGGGTCGGAGGCGGCGTCGTCCACGAAGACGGGCTCGCCCCGCAGCAGCTTGTCCACCACGGGGCTATCTGCGGGAATGACCACTCCGAGCGAGGTGGCGGGGTTGTCCGCGGAGACCGCGACGATCTCCATGCCGCCCTCCTCCGCCGGCAGCATCACGATCCCGGCGGCGGAGTCGGCCAGCCTTCGGGCCTGTTCGGCCACCACCGACAGGGCGTCGTCCGCGTCCCCGCCGGACAGCAGGGCCGTGGTGACGGCCACCGAGCCGTCGATCCAGCGCTCGCGCTGGGTGGCGGCCTCGTAGAGCCGGGCGTTGCCGATGGCGATGCCCGCCTCGGTGGCCAGCACCCGGACCATGTGGACGTCGTAGTCGTTGAACTCGCCGCCGCCGTTCTTCTCGGCGAGGTAGAGGTTCCCGAAGATCTCGCCCTGCACCCGGATCGGGACGCCCAGGAAGGTCTTCATGGGCGGGTGGTGCGCGGGGAACCCCGCCGACCGGGGGTCCTTCGTCAGATCTGCGAGCCGGACGGTGTCCGGGTGGGAGATGAGCGCGCCGAGCAGGCCGCGCTTTCCGTCCGGCCGGTGCCCGATCCTCCGCGCCAGCTGTGTGCTGACGCCGAAGGTGACGAAGTCCGAGAGCCCCGGGCCGTCCGTGTCCACGACCCCGATCGCCGCGTAGCGGGCGTCGGCGAGCTCGGCGGCCGTCTCGCAGATGCGGTCGAGCGTCGAGTGCAGTTCCAGGCCGGTACCGACCGAGCGCATGGCCTCCAGCAGTTGCGGGACGCGCGCGGTCAGCTCCGTGGACAGCCCGTGCAGGCTCCGGGTGGCCTGGGCGGCGGCCTCCAGCGGATCCGGTGCGCCCCCACGGGATTCCGGCGACTCCGGTGATTCCTGCGACTCCTGCACTGACATGCCCTTGAGCGTAGTTAGTCCCGTTTAGGAGGGAAAGTCAGCCCGGGGTGCCGATGAGGGCCCGATCGGCCTCCCGCTCACGCTCCAGCAGGGTCCGCAGCGGCCCCTCGGCCTCCGCCAGCTCCGCATAGGCACCCCGCTGCACGACCGCTCCCCCGTCCAGTACGAGCACCTCGTCCACCGCCGCCAGCCCGGCGAGCCGGTGCGTGATCAGTACGGTGGTCCGGCCCTCGGTGGCCGCCAGCAGATCCGCCGTCAGGGCGTCCGCGGTCGCCAGGTCCAGGTGCTCGGCCGGCTCGTCCAGGACGAGGACGGGGAAGTCCGCCAGCAGCGCCCGCGCCAGGGCCAGCCGCTGGCGCTGCCCGCCGGAGATCCGCTCCCCGTGCTCCCCGACCAGGGTGTCCAGCCCGTCCGGAAGTCCGTCGGCCCACTCCAGCAGCCGGGCCGCGGCGAGCGCCTCGCGCAGCTCCTCCTCGCTCGCCCCGGTCCGGGCCAGCCGCAGGTTCTCGCGCACCGAGCTGTCGAAGAGGTGCGCGTCCTGGGCGCACAGGCCCACGATCCGGCGTACGTCGTCGCCGTCGAGGGCGCGGACGTCCGTCCCGCCCAGGGTGTACGCGCCTTCGTGCGGGTCGAGGAAGCGCAGCAGGACCTGCGCCAGGGTGGTCTTGCCCGAACCCGACGGCCCGACGACCGCGATGCGCCGGCCCGCCTCCAGGGTCAGGTCCAGCCCGTGCAGCGCGTCCCGCTCCTGCCCCCCGTGCCGGGCGGCGAGGCCCGTCAGCCGCAGCGGGAACGGCGAGGCCGGCAGCGCCCGGGGCTCGGCCGGCTCGGCGACGGGCACCGGGGCGTCGATGACCTCGTACACCCGCTCGGCACTGCGGCGCACCCGCTGGCGGTACTGGACGGCCAGCGGGAGCCCGCTGACGGCCTCGAAGGCGGCGAGCGGGGTCAGCACCACCACCGCCATGGCCACCCCGGACAGCCGGCCGTCCGCAACGGCCTCCGCACCCGCGAACGCGGCGCACACCACCGTGAGTCCGCACACCAGGGCGGACAGCCCGCCGCCGAGCCCGTTGGCCGCGGCCCCGCGCGAGGCGATCCGGGTCAGCACGCCGTCGCTCTCCCGCGCCCGCTCCTTCCGGCCGGCCAGCGCCCCGGCCACCGTCAGTTCGGCGGTACCCGTCAGCAGATCGGCCACCCGGGTGGCGAGTTCGCCCCGGGCGGGCGCCAGCCGCCGCTCGGCACGCCGCGCACAGGCCCCGCTGAGCAGCGGCACCCCCACGCCCGCCGCGAGCAGCCCCACCGCGAGCACGGCGCCGGCCTCCGGCAGCATCCAGGCGGTGAACGCCACCGACCCGGTGCCGACGAGCACCGCCGTACCCACTGGGAGGAGCCAGCGCAGCCAGTAGTCCTGGAGCGCGTCGGCGTCGGCCACCAGCCGGGAGAGGAGGTCCCCGCGCCGCTGCTCGCGCAGCCCTGCGGGGGCGATCCGCTCCAACCGGCGGTACACCGCGACCCGCAGGTCGGCGAGCATCCGCAGCACGGCGTCGTGCGACACGAGCCGCTCGGCGTAGCGGAAGACGGCCCGCCCGATCCCGAAGGCCCGCGTCGCGGTGACGGCCACCATCAGGTACAGCACCGGCGGCTGCTCGGAGGCCCGGGAGATCAGCCATCCGGAGACGGCCATCAGCCCGACGCTGCTCCCGACGGGCAGCGCCCCGAGCAGCAGCCCGAGCCGGAACCGGCCCTGCCAGGCCGCGGCCACGGCCCGCACCCGCCGCAGCGGGTCACCGGCCGCTCCCGCACCCGCGGTGTTCCCGCCGGCCGATCCTCGTCCGGTCCGCTCGGGTCCGCCCCCGAGGATCCACTCGCCGGGGCCCGAGACCACCGCGGACCCGCGCGAAGCCGTCCCCCCTTCCGCCCCGGAGGCCGTACCCGCTGTGGTCGCGGAGGCCATCGCCGGCCGGGCCGGGTCGCCCTCGCCCACCGCCACCACCCGGTCGGCCACCGCCAGCAGCGCCGGCCGGTGCACCACGAGCAGCACGGTCCGCCCGACCGCGAGGCGTCGTACGGCATCCACCACCGCCGCCTCGGTCTCCCCGTCCAGGGCCGCCGTCGGCTCGTCCAGCAGCAGCACCGGCCGGTCCGCGAGGAACGCCCTGGCCAGGGCGAGGCGCTGGCGCTGCCCGGCGGACAGCCCGGCCCCGCCCTCGCCGAGCAGGGTCCGCGCCCCGTGGGGCAGGGCCGAGACGAACTCCCACGCCCCTGCGTCACGCAGGGCCGCTTCCACGGCCTCGTCCTCGGCTCCGGGCCGGGCCAGGCGGACGTTCTCGGCGATGGTCCCGGCGAACAGGTGCGGCCGCTGCGGGACCCATGCGATGCGCTCCCGCCACTGTTCCAGGGAGAGTTCCGCCAGGTCCGCGTCCCCGACCCGGACCCGTCCCGCCGTCGGGGTGACGAAGCCCAGCAGCACGTTCAGCAGGGTGGACTTCCCGGCGCCGCTCGGGCCGGTGAGGGCCACGCACTCGCCCGGTCCGACGACGAGCGAGACGGGTCCCGGAGAGCTCGCGCCACGCCCCTCGTACCGCACCTCGACCTCGTCGAGCGCGATCCGCAGCCCCGTGGCCGGCACGTCGGCGCCGCCGCCCGGGGCGGGGGCCGGGGTCTCCAGGACCTCGAAGATCTCTTCCGCGGCGGCCAGTCCCTCGGCCGCCGCGTGGTACTGCGCGCCGACCTGGCGCAGCGGCAGGTAGGCCTCCGGCGCGAGGATCAGGATGACCAGCCCGGTGTACAGGTCCAGTTCCCCGTGGACGAGCCGCATGCCGATGGTGACCGCGACCAGCGCCACCGACAGCGTCGCCAGCAGCTCCAGGGCGAAGGATGACAGGAAGGCGATGCGCAGGGTGCGCATGGTGGCCTGGCGGTAGTCGTCGGTGATCTTCCGGATGGACTCGGCCTGTGCCTTGGCCCGCCCGAACACCTTCAGCGTGGGAAGACCGACCACCACGTCGAGGAAGTGCCCCGACAGCCGGGAGAGCAGCCGCCACTGGCGGTCCATCCGGCTCTGGGTGGCCATGCCGATGAGGATCATGAACAGCGGGATCAGCGGCAGGGTGACCACGATGATGGCCGCCGACACCCAGTCCTCGGTGACGATCCGGGCGAGGACCGCCCCCGGGACCACCACCGCGAGCCCCAGCTGGGGCAGGTAGCGGGAGAAGTAGTCGTCGAGCGCGTCCACGCCCCGGGTGGCCAGGGACACCAGGGACCCCGTGCGCTGTCCGCTGAGCCAGCCGGGCCCCAGGCCGGCGGCCTGGTCCAGCAGCCGGCCCCGGAGTTCGGACTTGACCGCCGCGCTCGCCCGGTGCGCGGCGAGCTCCGTGAGCCAGGCGACGAGGCCGCGCCCCAGGGCCACCGCCGCGAGCAGCAGCAGTGGCGTCCGGAGCGCGGCGCCGTCGAGTCCCCGCTCGAAGGCTCCGACCACGATCTCGGCGATGAGCATCGCCTGACCGACGACCAGCCCCGCTCCGGCGAGCCCGAGGGCTACCACCGCCCCCAGGAAGAGACGGGTGGAACGGGCGTACCGCAGCAGGCGCGGGTCGATCGGTTTCACGTGAAACATCCCCTCGGCAGGGTCGGGCAGGAGTGACGCGCGCGGCTCAGTGCGCGTCGACGATGTGCTGCGTACCGATCCGCTTGCGGAAGACCCAGTACGTCCAGCCCTGGTAGAGCAGGACCAGGGGAGTGGCCACGGCCGCGCACCAGGTCATGATCTTCAGGGTGTACGGGGTGGACGAGGCGTTGGTGACCGTGAGGCTCCAGGCCGCGTCCAGCGAGGACGGCATGACGTTCGGGAACAGCGTCAGGAAGAGCATCGCGACGGCCGCCGCGATGGTGATCCCGGACAGGGCGAACGCCCAGCCCTCGCGGCCCGCCAGGTTGAACCCGAGGGCCCCGACCAGTGCCAGTACGGCGACGGCCATCGCCACCAGGCTCCACACGTCACCGCGCGAGGCCTGGGTCCAGATCAGGAAGGCCAGGGCCAGGACGGCCGTCACCACACCCAGCCGGGTGGCGAGCGCACGCGCACGGTCCCGGATGTCCCCGACGGTCTTCAGCGCGGCGAAGACGGCGCCGTGGAAGGTGAACAGGGTGAGGGTGACCAGGCCGCCGAGGACCGAGTAGACGTTGAGCAGGTCGAGGACGTTGCCGACGTACTCCATGTCCTGGTCGATCTTCACGCCGCGCGCGATGTTGGCGAAGGCCACGCCCCACAGGAAGGCCGGGATCAGCGAGGTCCAGAAGATCGCGTGTTCCCAGTTGGTCTGCCACCGCTCCTCGGACCGCTTGTGGCGGTACTCGAAGGCGACACCGCGGACGATGAGGCAGCCCAGGATGATCAGCAGCGGCAGGTAGAAGCCGGAGAAGAGGGTCGCGTACCACTCGGGGAAGGCGGCGAAGGTGGCACCGCCGGCCGTGAGCAGCCAGACCTCGTTGCCGTCCCAGACGGGTCCGATGGTGTTGATCAGGACCCGCTTCTCCGTGCGGTCCCGGGCGAGGAGCTTGGTCAGGACACCGATGCCGAAGTCGAAGCCCTCCAGGAAGAAGTAGCCGGTCCACAGGACGGCGATCAGTACGAACCAGACGTCGTGAAGTTCCATGGTGTGGTCTCCTCAGCCTCAGTACGAGAAGGCCATCGGCCGGTCGGGGTTCTTGTCGTCCCCGCCGATCCTGGTGGGCGGGTTGAGGTCGGCCTCGGTGAGCTCGGGCGGGCCGGCCTTGACGTACTTCACGAGGAGCCTGACCTCGATCACCGCGAGCACGGCGTAGAGCAGCGTGAAGCCGATCATCGAGGTGAGCACCTCGCCCTGCGAGACGCCCGGCGAGACCGCGTCCTTGGTGCGCAGCACTCCGTAGACCACCCAGGGCTGGCGGCCCATCTCGGTGAAGATCCAGCCCCAGGAGTTGGCGATCAGCGGGAAGAGCATGGTCCAGAGCGCGGCGATCCAGTACAGGCGGGCGAACCGGGGGCTGAGCGCCTTCTTGAAGAGGACGAGATGGGGGACCTCGTCCTCACCGGTGCGCAGCGCCGGCGGCAGCATGAACCGCTTGCGGGTCAGCCACAGACCGAGCATGCCGATCCCGAGGGAGGCCATGCCGAAACCGATCATCCAGCGGAAGCCCCAGTAGGCGACGGGGATGTTGGGGCGGTAGTCGCCGGGGCCGAACTTCTCCTGCTCGGCCTTGTTGACGTCGTTGATGCCGGGGACGAAGGAGCTGAAGTCGTCGTTGGCGAGGAAGGACAGGAGGCCGGGGATCTCTATCGCCACCTTGTTGTGGCCCTTCTCCACGTCTCCGTAGGCGAAGACCGAGAAGGGGGCCGGCGCCTCGCCGTCCCAGAGCGCCTCCGCGGCGGCCATCTTCATCGGCTGCTGCTTGAACATCACCTTGCCGAGCAGGTCGCCGCTGATCGCGGTGCCCATCCCGGCAATGATCATGACGACCAGGCCGAGCCGCAGCGAGCTGCGCATCACCGGGACGTGCTTCTTGCGCGCCAGGTGGAAGGCGGCGATGCCGACCATGAACGCACCGCCGACGAGGAACGCGGCCGTGATGGTGTGGAAGAACTGGGTGAGGGCCGTGTCCTGGGTGAGGACCGCCCAGAAGTCGGTGAGCTCGGCCCGGCCCCGCTCCTCGTTGATGCGGTAGCCGACCGGGTGCTGCATCCAGGAGTTGGCCGCCAGGATGAAGTAGGCGGACAGGACGGTGCCGAGGGAGACCATCCAGATGCAGGCGAGGTGGATCTTCTTGGGGAGCTTGTCCCAGCCGAAGATCCACAAGCCGATGAAGGTCGACTCGAAGAAGAAGGCGATCAAGGCCTCGAACGCCAGCGGGGCACCGAAGATGTCACCCACGAATCGCGAGTAGTCGGACCAGTTCATGCCGAACTGGAACTCCTGGACGATGCCGGTGACGACACCCATCGCGATATTGATCAAGAAAAGCTTGCCCCAGAACTTCGTGGCTCTGAGGTACTTCTCCTTCTCCGTGCGGACCCACGCGGTCTGCAGGCCGGCAGTCAGCGCGGCAAGCGAGATCGTGAGCGGAACGAAGAGGAAGTGGTAGACGGTGGTGATGCCGAACTGCCAGCGCGCCAATGTCTCAGGCGCCAAAGCTAGGTCCACGTCGTCTTCTCCTTGTCGTCGCCGTGGTCACAGCGGGCAGTCTGCCTGGCGGGTTCCCTCCCATACCGGGAGGAAGCAGGACACGCTTGTGAACGCGTTCACATTCACAAGCATTATGTCCTATCGCTCGCGGCCCGAATCGGCCGGGGTCCCCTTTATTGGCCACACCCTCGGCCACTAGCCAAGAAATTCAACAGATTGTTGAATGTGGCCATGCAGATTCGAATCTCCTGGCCCGCGGGCCTGCTCACCGCGACCCTCGACGAGACCCCGACCAGCAAGGCGCTGGCCGCGGCCCTTCCGATCTCCGCCTCCGCGAACACCTGGGGCGAGGAGGTCTACTTCGACACCGGGGTCTCCGTGGCCCTGGAGGACGACGCCCAGCAGGTCGTCGAGCCCGGCACGGTCGCCTTCTGGACCGAGGGCGACGCACTCGCCCTGCCCTACGGCCCCACGCCCATCTCGCGCGGGGGCGAGAGCCGCCTGGCGAGCCCCTGCAACGTGCTCGGCTCGTTCGACGGCGACCCCCGCCTCCTGGCCACCGTCCGCGACGGCGACCCCATCCGCGTGGAACTGGTCTGACCCCGGCTCCACGGCTGCGGCAACCCGGCCGCGGCTCCCTGCCTACAGCTCCTTGAAGAACGCCTCCGCCGTGTGCAGGAAGAGGTCGTTCGCCTCGGTCTCACCGATCGTGACCCGCAGGCCCTCGCCCGCGAAGGGCCGGACCACCACACCGGCCTTCTCGCAGGCCGCCGCGAAGTCGGCGGTCCGCTCCCCCAGCCGCATCCAGACGAAGTTGGCCTGGGTGTCCGGGACCGTCCAGCCCTGCGCGAGCAGCGTCTCGTGGACCCGGTTGCGCTCGCACACCAGCGCCCCGACCCGGCCCATCAGCTCGTCCTCGGCCTGCAGCGAGGCGACCGCCGCATCCTGGGCGAGCTGGCTCACACCGAAGGGCACCGCCGTCTTGCGCAGCGCCGCGGCCACCGGCTCGTGGGCCACCGCGAAGCCGACGCGCAGGCCGGCCAGCCCGTACGCCTTGGAGAACGTGCGCAGCACGGCCACGTTCGGGCGGTCGCGGTAGAGCTCGATGCCGTCCGGGACGTCGGCGTCGCGCACGAACTCCCGGTAGGCCTCGTCCAGCACCACCAGGACGTCCGAGGGCACCCGGTCCAGGAACCGCTCCAGCTCGGCGCGGCGCACAGCGGTGCCGGTGGGGTTGTTGGGGTTGCAGACGAAGATCAGCCGGGTCCGGTCGGTGATCGCGGCGGCCATCGCGTCCAGGTCGTGGACGTCACCGTCGGTCAGCGGCACCTGCACCGACTTCGCACCCGAGATCTGGGTGATGATCGGGTACGCCTCGAAGGAGCGCCAGGCGTAGATGACCTCGTCGCCCGGGCCGGCCGTGGACTGGATCAGCGACTGGGCCACGCCCACCGAGCCGGTGCCCGTGGCGATGTGCTCGACCGGCACGCCGAAACGCTCCGCCAGCTCGTTCACCAGGCCGGTGCACGCCATGTCCGGGTAGCGGTTGAACCGGCCGGCGGCCGCCACGGCGGTCTCCAGGACCCCCGGAAGCGGCGGATACGGGTTCTCGTTCGAGGACAGCTTGAACGCGACGGCCCCGCCCGCGGCGGCGGGCTTGCCGGGCTTGTAGGTGGGAATGCCGTCCAGCTCGGCGCGCAGCTTCGGGCTCTTCTCGCTCACCGCAGGTCCTCCTCGACCGTCCCGTCGACGTCTCCGTCGACTCAATACTGCTCACCTTATGAGGATTCCGCCGATCCGAGAATGGCGGGCGCCAGGAACACAGGGGGAGCGCGCGCATATATGCGTGCGCCGGTGGCCTGCGCCGTGGCGCGCGTCCCTCGTGCAGGTGAGTTGAGGGCGGCCCGGGACGGCTCCGTTTTGGCATGCTCGTACCCGTCGACAAGCCCCAATCTCAGCCCAGGGCCGCAAATACCTTCAATTCCAAGGTCATTGGGGGTGGCGAACCATGCAGAATCGTGCCTGTCAACGCGTGCATATGCACCCGAACCACCCTCCCCTCAGCGCCCTACTATCGGCTCGCCATGACAGCAGCAGGGAAGCATCAGGTGAGCCGGACCGAGACCACCCGGCGGGTCGGCGGCCGACAGGGCCGGGCCGGCATCAGGGACGTGGCCGCCGCGGCGGGCGTGTCCATCACAACCGTCTCCGACGCGCTCAATGGCAAGGGGAGGCTGCCGGACGCCACCCGCCGCCACGTCCGCGAGGTCGCCGACCGGCTGGGGTACCGCCCCTCCGCCGCGGCCCGCACCCTCCGTACCGGCAAGTCGGGCCTCATCGGCCTGACCGTGACCACGTACGGGGATGAACCTTTCACCTTCACCGAATTCGCCTACTTCGCCGAGATGGCACGGGCCGCCACCTCCGCCGCGCTCGCCCGCGGCTACGCCCTCGTCATCCTGCCCGCCACCTCACGACACGACGTCTGGTCCAACGTGGCCCTCGACGGCACCGTCGTCATCGACCCCTCCGACCACGACCCGGTCGTCAGCGAACTGGTCCGCCAGGGCCTGCCCGTGGTCTCCGACGGCCGGCCGGCGGGCACCCTGCCCGTCACCGCCTGGGTGGACAACGACCACGAGGCCGCCGTACTGGGCCTCCTCGACCATCTCGCCGCCGCCGGGGCCCGCCGCATCGGGCTGCTCACCGGCACCACCACCGACACCTACACCCGGCTCTCCACGACCGCGTACCTCAACTGGTGCGAGCGCGTCGGCCAGGACCCGGTCTACGAGTCCTACCCCGCCCACGACCCGTGCGCCGGCGCCGTCGCCGCCGACCGGCTCCTCGCCCGCCCCGACCGGCCGGACGCCGTGTACGGGCTCTTCGACCCCAACGGCACCGACCTCCTCGCCGCCGCCCGGCGCTACGGGCTGCGGGTCCCCGAGGACCTGCTCCTCGTCTGCTGCAGCGAGTCCACCGTCTACGCCAACACCGAACCGCCCATCACCACGCTCTCCCTCAAGCCCCGCCGCATCGGCACCGCCGTCGTACAACTGCTGATCGACGCGATCGAGGGAGTGGACACCGGACGCCCCGTGGAACAGGTCGTGCCGACCGAGCTGATCATCCGCACCTCCTCGCAGCGCAGAACACCCCGCACGACCGTCAGCCCGCCGCGCTCGCCGGCCCAGGACTGACCTCCACACCGTCACACGGGCGGGACCGATGGTCCCGCCCAGGATTTCCACAACTCCCAAATCAGGCCAAAAGGGCAGGAAGGAGAGGTTCCGGCCAGGATTCACCACCCCTGGTGCGTCACAGAGCGCGAGCCGCATTCCTATGATGGGCGCACGACATCACGGACCCTCCGCCCCGGAGGTGAGGAGGGTCCGCAGGTGTACGGCAGCGCGACGGTGGTGGAGGGGTCGATGACTCAGGGGGCCGGTCAGGGACCCGCGATGCGGACGGACACGCTGCGGGACTTCCGGGTGCCGGTCGTCGAACCCGCGCCGTACACCGCGCCCGCCGCACTGCCCGGCGAACCCCCCGTGTACGGCGAGTACCCCGCGTACTACGACGAGAGCACTCCCGCGCCCCCGCGGCCCGCCTACGCCCCCGACCGGCCCGCCGCGGCCCCTCACGCCCACCCGGGCACGGAGACGGTCCCGCAGCAGCGCACCGCGGGCGACGGCGAGTACGACGACGGCGGTGACGACGGCTACACGCCCACGCAGCGCGACCTGCCCATCATCGTCCGCGGCTCGGCCGGCGGCCCCGGGGACACCGTGCAGGTCCAGTACGTCCCCCAGGAGAACCCGGGCTCCGGCCCCGGCCCGCTCTACGTCGTGGGCGACGTACACGGCTACCTGGACGAACTCATCCGGGAACTCCAGGCCCAGCACCTCATCGACTCCGAATGCCGCTGGTCCGCCGGCAACGCCCGGCTCTGGTTCCTCGGCGACTTCACCGACCGCGGCCCCGACGGCATCGGCGTCATCGACCTCGTCATGCGGCTCTCCGCCGAGGCCGCCGCAGCCGGCGGCTACTGCAAGGCCCTGATGGGCAACCACGAACTGCTCCTGATCGGCGCCAAGCGCTTCGGCGACACCCCCGTGTCCTCCGGCGCCGGAACCGCCACCTTCCAGGCCGCCTGGCTCCTCAACGGCGGCCAGCGCACCGACATGGAGCGTCTGGAGGACGTCCACCTCCAGTGGATGTCCCGCCTCGACGCGGCGACGCTGCAGGACGGCCACCTGCTGCTGCACTCCGACACCACGGCGTACCTGGACTACGGCGACTCCATCGAGGACGTCAACGACACCATCCACGAGCTGCTCAACCGCAACGACGCCGACATCACCTGGGACCTGTTCCGCAAGTTCACCAAGCGGTTCGCCTTCCGCGACGAGGAGACCGGCCCCCAGGCCGTACGGGAACTCCTGGCCACCTACGGCGGCGGCCGCGTCGTCCACGGCCACAGCCCCATCCCGTACCTGCTCGGCGAGGTGGGCACCGAGGACGGCGACGACTCCCACGGCCCGGAAGCCGTGGACGGGCCGCACGTGTACGCCGACGGGCTGGCCATCGCGATGGACGGCGGAGTGACGATGGCGGGCAAGCTGCTCGTCGTTCAACTACCTCTGCGCGACTGAGCGTTCTCGGAGCGGGGTATTTCAGCAAAGCCCCTGTCACGGCGTGGCAGGGGCGCTCTACCATCGCTCTATCCGTAGCAGGCTCTCCTCCGTTTGTGCCGGAGCCCCGTATCTACGCGGGCATACCGGCACGTACGGAGCATCGGGGGATGCACATGACCAGCGCTCCGCACCTGCTGACCGAAGACCGACCGGAGTTCGACCGGCTCCTCGACGAGGCGCTGCGCACCGCGGACGAACGGCCCGAACTCGCCACTCTCGGCGAACGGCTGAACGCCGAACAACTGCGCACCATGGCCCTGGCCGCCACCGCGCTCCTGACCGCCGCGGCGGCCGCCGAGTACGACCACTACGTGAAGGTGCGGGAGGAGCTGCGCGACGGGGCCCTGTCGGCCTCCGGGACGAACGCCGAGGACGGCGGCGAGGACCAGGACGGCGGGGCCGGCGTGAGCGCCGTGGTCGGCGTCCTCGCACCGGTCCTGGCGGGCACGGCCATGCTGATCTTCCTGCTGGTGGGATACGGCCTCAAGATGATCGACCCCGCCCCGGCCTTCGCCGAGACGATGCTGACGGCGGGCTGGCTCTTCGGCGGGCTCACCGTGGCCGCCCTGGTGTTCGCGGTGGTCGGGCTGCTCGTGACGGCCCTGCGCAACAGCTCCACGGAGGTCGCGGCGGAAGAGAGCGTGCCTATACCCGACGAGCTCTCCCGCGCCCGGGAGGCCTGGCGGAACGCACTGCTGGAACGGGGCATCGTGCCGTTCCTGCGCGACGCCCTGGCCGACCCGACCGCCGGGCCGGGCTACCCGGTGCCGCGCACCCCGGGGGCCGGACGGATCCCCAGCCTGGGCTACACGCGTCCGGACTTCACGAGCCCGGGCCCGAACTCCCAGGGCCCACGCCCCGGTTTCAGCTCTCCGGACTTCACCAGCCCGGACTTCGGCGGACCTGACCACGACCCGGAGTAGGCCACCGGCCCCCGGCACCGGCTGCCGCTGCCCGTCCGGCCCTGCCGGCCCTGCTGCCCCTGCCGGCCCCTCCAGCCCTGCCGGCCCTGTTTCACGTGAAACATCCGCCCCCACGGGCTCAGCAGGGAACGGCGAAGACCGGCCGACGACTCCCCCCGGAATGCCGTCGGCCGACCCTCTACGCACCCGTCAGTCGGCCAGCGGCAGGTAGACCCTGTTGCCCGAGGCCGCGAACTCGGCGGACTTCTCCGCCATGCCCGCCTCGATCTCGTCGGCCTTCAGGTCACCGCCGTGCTCACGGCGGATGTCCTGCGAGATCTTCATGGAGCAGAACTTCGGACCGCACATGGAGCAGAAGTGCGCGGTCTTGGCCGGCTCGGCAGGGAGGGTCTCGTCGTGGAACTCACGGGCCGTGTCCGGGTCGAGGGCCAGGTTGAACTGGTCCTCCCAGCGGAACTCGAACCGCGCGTCCGACAGGGCGTCGTCCCACTCCTGGGCGCCCGGGTGGCCCTTGGCCAGGTCCGCCGCGTGCGCGGAGATCTTGTACGTGATGACGCCGGTCTTCACGTCGTCGCGGTTGGGCAGGCCCAGGTGCTCCTTGGGCGTCACGTAGCAGAGCATCGCGGTGCCCCACCAGGCGATCATCGCGGCGCCGATGCCCGAGGTGATGTGGTCGTACGCGGGCGCGACGTCGGTGGTCAGCGGGCCGAGCGTGTAGAACGGCGCCTCCTCGCAGATCTCCTGCTGGAGGTCGATGTTCTCCTTGATCTTGTGCATCGGGACGTGGCCCGGGCCCTCGATCATCGTCTGGACGTTGTGCCGCTTGGCGATGGTGTTCAGCTCGCCCAGCGTCTTCAGCTCCGCGAACTGCGCCGCGTCGTTGGCGTCCGCGATGGAGCCGGGACGCAGGCCGTCACCCAGCGAGTAGGTGACGTCGTACGTCGCGAGGATCTCGCAGAGCTCCTCGAAGTTCGTGTAGAGGAAGTTCTCCTTGTGGTGCGCGAGGCACCAGGCGGCCATGATCGAACCACCGCGGGAGACGATGCCGGTCTTGCGACGGGCGGTCAGCGGCACGTACGGCAGCAGCACGCCGGCGTGGACCGTCATGTAGTCGACGCCCTGCTCGGCCTGCTCGATGACCGTGTCCTTGTAGATCTCCCAGGTCAGGTCCTCGGCCTTGCCGTCGACCTTCTCCAGGGCCTGGTACAGCGGCACGGTGCCGATCGGGACGGGGGAGTTGCGCAGCACCCACTCGCGGGTGGTGTGGATGTTGCGGCCGGTGGAGAGGTCCATGACCGTGTCGGCGCCCCAGCGGGTCGCCCAGGTCATCTTCTCCACCTCCTCCTCGATCGAGGAGGTGACGGCGGAGTTGCCGATGTTGGCGTTGACCTTCACCAGGAACTTCTTGCCGATGATCATCGGCTCGATCTCCGGGTGGTTCACGTTGGCCGGAAGCACCGCGCGGCCTGCGGCGATCTCCTCGCGGACGACCTCGGGGGAGACGTTCTCGCGGATCGCGACGTACTCCATCTCCGGGGTGATCTCGCCCCGGCGGGCGTACGCGAGCTGCGTGACGGCGGCGCCGCCACGGCCTCGGCGGGGCTGGCGCGGGCGGCCCGGGAAGACCGCGTCGAGGTTCTTGAGGCCGCCGCGCGGCGAGGTGTGCTTGATGCCGTCGTCCTCGGGGCGGACGGGGCGTCCCGCGTACTCCTCGGTGTCGCCGCGGCCGATGATCCAGTTCTCGCGCAGGGGCGCGAGGCCGCGGCGGACGTCGGTCTCGACCTGCGGGTCGGTGTACGGACCGGACGTGTCGTAGAGCGTCACGTCCTTGCCGTTGGTGAGGTGGACCTGGCGGACCGGCACCCGGATGTCGGGGCGGGAGCCCGCCACGTAGCCCTTGTGCCAGCCCGGCTGGCGCTCGGTCTGACCGTCGGCGTTCTGGCTGACGGCAGGCGTGCGTGCGTCCTGAATGGTCATGAGACCTATCTCCCTACGCCGGCATTACCCGGTAACAGGTTCGGCGGTCGACGCAGCCTCCTCCCGTACGCATTCTCATGCGCGTACGGTGATCAGCGCCCTCTCAGCCCGGTGCTCCGAGCTCCCGCGTTGTGCAAAGTAGCCCCCACGTTAGCGCCGTGTGTGGCGTGCTGAACAGTGGGCCCCCTCATCTCTTGCGATGATCTGCCGGTGACGTCCTCGCCGCAGCCTCCCCACGAGCCCACAGAGCCCTTGGGCCACACCGGCCACGAGCATGCGTCCCACGGGCATGCCGCAGACTCCTCCCACGGGCATTCCCAGGGCCACGGACACGGGCACGGTCATGGCCACAGCCACGGCCACGGTCCGGCCGCTCCGGTCTCCAAGCACCTGCGCAAGGTGATCGCCGCCGTACTGATCCCGTTCGCCGCCGCCGTCTTCGTCGGCATGGCCCTGCTCTGGCCCGGCGGCGCCCCCGCGCACGAGCGCACCGGGGTGGGCTTCGACCGGCAGACCCAGCAGGGCAAGGTCGTCGCTCTCGCGAAGGTCGACTGCAAATCGGTGAACGCCGCCCAGGTCCCTCCCACGGGTGACACGTCCACCCCCGAGGGCCGGGAGGCGCAGGCCGCCCAGACCGGCGAGTGCAAGAAGGCCACCGTCGAGGTGACCAGCGGACCGGATCAGGGCCGGGCCTTCTTCGAGATCGTCCAGCCGGGCGCACCCCGGCAGTTGGAGAAGGGCCAGGAGGTGGTGGTGGCGTACGCGCCGGACGCGCCCCGGGACCTCCAGTACTCGGTGATCGACGTGAACCGGAAGTTCCCTATGGCGCTGCTGGCCGGCATCTTCGCCGTCGCGGTCGTCGTGGTGGGCCGGATGCGCGGCCTCTTCGCCCTCATCGCGCTCGTGGTCAGCTTCGGGGTCCTGACGCTCTTCATCCTCCCGGCGATCCTGCAGGGATCGAACCCGTTGCTCGTAGCGGTCATCGGCGCCAGCGCGATCATGCTGATCGCCCTCTACATGTGCCACGGGCTGACGGCGCGGACCTCGGTCGCCGTCCTCGGCACGCTGGTCTCGCTCCTGCTGATCGGGGTGCTCGGCTCGCAGTTCATCGGCTGGGCGTTCCTGAGCGGCAACACGGACGACAACACCGGGCTGATCCACGGGCTCTACCCGAACATCGACATGAGCGGTTTGCTGCTCGCAGGCGTGATCATCGGATCCCTGGGCGTGCTCGACGACGTGACGGTCACCCAGACCTCGGCCGTCTGGGAACTCCACCAGGCGGACCCGGACATGGGTCCGCGCGCCCTGTACCGGGCCGCCATCCGGATCGGCCGCGACCACATCGCCTCGGTGGTGAACACCCTCGTGCTGGCGTACGCCGGCGCCGCACTGCCGCTCCTGCTGCTGTTCTCGATCGCGAACAGCAGCATGGGGACGGTGGCCAACAGCGAGCTGGTCGCGGAGGAGATCGTACGGACCCTCGTGGGCTCCATCGGGCTCGTGGCCTCGGTGCCGGTGACCACGGCGCTGGCAGCGCTGGTGGTCTCCGCCGACCGGCCCGGATCCACTGACGGAGCGGCCGGCAGCCCGGCGGCCCGTCCGGCGGCGGCGCCGGCCCGCGGCGGACGGGGACGGCGCCGCCGCAAGCGCTGAAGGGCGGGGCGGGGGCCGGAACCGCCCGGCCCCGCATCAGCCCAGCTTCCGCCCGTCGTGCCGGGACTCCGAGAGGATCCTGCCGAGCGCCTGGTCGAGGCTCTCCTCGAAGTCGCCGAGGTTGCGCTCCTGACCGAGCGGAACGAGCCGGTCGGTGCGGTCGAGGAACGCGACGAGCGGGCCCGCGCCGGCCCGGAACAGGGCCCGGTCGCCACCGACCTGAAGCCGGATGTGAACGTCGGACAGCTCGTCGGGATCGGTGGGCGCGATGTGCACGTCGCCGTCACCGCTCGGCTTGTTGATGCCGTCGAGAAGCAGCTCCCGGCCGAACGCCCAGGTCACCGGGGCGTCTCCGGGAAGGTGGAAGGTCAGGCGTACCGCGTAGGGGTCACGGGCCTCGTACCGGAGCTCCACCGGGATCCGGAACGCGAGCTCCTCGGAAACGAGGAAGCTCATCATGACCTCTGCCTGTACCGACTCGCGCATTGCCTACCCCGCTGTAGTGGAAGTGGCCAGGAATGATCCCCCAGGGCCGTCTTGACAAGGGTGGTGGAAGCGCCAGCAGATCACAAGGAGTGAGTTTTCAGATACTGATAGAGAAGGAGAGGGTGCTCAACAGCGCGCCTACTTCACTCCGTAGTCGATCAACCGCATAGAGCAATCGGTCTTCTTGGTGCACGGGAAGGGAAATCGCCATGGTCGCGGCGGCATCGCCGGCCGTGATCGGGATGGCGGCGCACACCGTTCCGAGGGCGTACTCCTGACGCTCCGTAACCGGCTGCATCCGTTCCAGGGAGCCGATCCGCTGCTCCAGGGCGTGTACGTCCCGGACCGTGTAGGGCGTGATGCTCTCGACCGGGTGCCGGTCGTAGTAGTCCCTGCGCGTCTTCTCGTCGAGCTGGCCCAGCAGGCACTGGCCGATGGCGTGGGCGTGGCCGGTCGCGCGGAAGTCGGCCCACTCCTGGCAGGCCGGGTTGGCCGGGGTGTCCGAGACGCCCACGACCTCGATCTCACCCTCTCGGTAGACCGCGAAGTAGACGGGGGCCCCGACCGCGTCGCGGAAGTGCGCGAGCGAGTCGAGGATCATGCTGCGACGTTTCTGCTGAAGTCCGCCGCCCGCCAGCCGGCCGGCCGCGTCGCCGAGTACGAAGACCCCGCCCTCGCGGCGCAGATAGCCCTCGTGCGTCAGGGTGCGCAGCAGGTGGTACGCAGTGGGGAGCGGGAGCCCGGCCTCGCGCGCCAGCTGTTTCGCCGGGGCTCCCCCGCTATGGGACCCCGCCGCTTCGAGGAGCCTCAACGCCCGCTGCACCGAACCGATCAGGGTCGGGACACCGGGATTGTGAACCGAAGGCAAAGCTCACCCCCAGGCGTGGCGGCGGGCCTCGGGGTGGCCCGCTCTGCGGGGGCCGCCCCCAGGGAACGGCACGGATTGCCACCCTATCGGCCGGTTCCTGCTGTGTGGGCGGTTCGGCCGGTCCCGTTCCCCCGCCTGGGTCAATCCCCTTACCCGTTGGGGGCAGGGTGACGGCGCGGGTCCTACCAGTCGCCGGAGGAGGTCTTCGCTCCGCTGCCACTGCCGCTGAACTTCTTGACCACGAAGATCAGACCGCCGACGAGGGCGACGAAGAGCAGCGCCTTGAAGGCGAACGAGATCAGCGCGCCGAGGATGGAGGTGATCACTCCGCCGAAGACGAAGAGCGCCAGCAGCGGAACGGCGACCCACTTGACCCACCAGGGCATGCCCGCGAACATCGCTCGGATCCCGTCCATGTTCCTACCTCTTCCTCGTCAGTGACCCCGTGAGTTCGTGACTTCGCGAGTCATCGGGTCCGTTTCTTCCCTCGCTCTCGATGCTAGGAGGCGGCGGCCCCGCGCAGGGGGCCGTGAGCCCTCGGAACCCCCTGACCCGCCCCCTAGGGGGATCAGGGGAACGACCCTCAGACCGGGGCGGATCAGCCCTCCGGCGGGGAGAAGACCACCATCACCTTCAGGGGCTCGGTGATGTGGTGGAACTTGTGCGGCACCCCCGCCGGAACGTAGACGACGCTGCCGTTGGCCACCACCGTCGTCTCCTCCCCGACCGTGATGGACGCCCGCCCGCTCACCACGAAGTACACCTCGTCCTGGCGGTGCGGCTGCTGCGGGTCGCTCTGCCCGGCATCGAGCGCGTACAGCCCGACCGACATGTTCCGCTCCCGCAGGAACTGCAGATAGGCGCCGTTGTTGGCGGCGCGTTCCGCCTCGAGCTCGTCCAGCCGGAAGGCCTTCATCTTCGCTGTGCCCCTCGCTCTTGCCCGTGGTGCCCCGGGATCCGCTGATCTGCCGATGCCCGTCCCGGATCTTCTCTGCCACGATCAGACACATGACGAATTTCGTAGTCAAGACGCTCGCCAACGCGGCGGCCCTGGCCGTCGCCATCTGGCTGGTCTCGGGCATCACGCTCGACGACGGCAGCAGCACGGGCCGCCGCGCGCTGACGCTGATCCTGGTCGCGCTGGTCTTCGGGCTGGTCAACCTGATCGTCAAGCCCGTGGTGAAGCTGCTGTCGTTCCCGCTGTTCATCCTCACCCTGGGCCTGTTCACCCTGGTCGTGAACGCCCTGATGCTGATGCTGACCTCCTGGCTGGCCGGGAAGTTCGACCTCAGCTTCCACGTGGACGGCTTCTGGACCGCCGTCCTCGGCGGCCTGATCATCTCCATCGTCTCCTGGGCCGTGAACCTGGCCCTGCCCGACAAGAACTGAGCGGACCGCCCATGTACCGCGTGTGCTTCGTCTGCACCGGCAACATATGCCGCTCTCCCATGGCCGAGTCGGTCTTCCGCGCCCGCGTCGTCGAGGCCGGCCTCGACGGGCTGGTCGAGGTGGACAGCGCCGGCACCGGCGGCTGGCACGAGGGCGACGGCGCCGACCCGCGCACCGTCGCCGTGCTGGAGGCCGCCGGGTACGAGCAGGACCACCGGGCCCGGCAGTTCCGGGCCTCGTGGTTCGACCGCCTCGACCTCGTCATCGCCCTCGACGCCGGCCACCTGCGGGACCTGCGCGCACTCGCGCCCACCCCGGAGGCCGCCGCCAAGGTCCGGCTGCTGCGCTCCTACGACCCGGCGGCCCCGGCCGCACGGGCCGGCGTACCGGACGCGTCGGACGTGCCCGATCCGTACTACGGCCCGTTCAACGGGTTCGAGGAGTGCCTGGCCCTGGTCGAGGCGGCCAGCACCGGACTGCTGGACGCCGTACGCACCGCCGTGAAGGAGCACACCCCGTGAACGAGCACACCCCAGGCGGGCCGGCCGCGACCCCGGCCCCGGCCCCGGCCCCGGCCGACCTGTACGGCGAAGGCACGCGCGCCGTACGCGCCGGGCTCCCCGAGCCCGCCAAGAACGAACCCCCGCTGCCCGGACCGGTCTTCGCCGCGCACTTCCACCTCCCCGGCGAGGCCTCCGGCCCGTACACCTACGGCCGCGACACGAACCCCACGTGGACCCTGCTGGAACGGGCCGTCGGGGAACTGGAGGCGCCCGGCGAGGAGGGGGTGGAGACCGTCGTCTTCGCCTCCGGCATGGCGGCCGTCTCCGCCGTCCTGCTCTCCCAGGCCCGCACCGGCGACACCGTCGTCCTGCCCTCCGACGGCTACCAGGCACTGCCGTTGGTCCGCGAGCAGCTCGAAGCGTACGGAGTCCGCGTGCGCACCGCGCCGACCGGCCGGGACGCGCAGCTCGCCGCCATCGACGGGGCCCGGCTGCTGTGGATCGAGACCCCGTCCAACCCGGGGCTCGACGTCTGCGACGTACGCCGCCTCGTGGCGGCCGCGCACGCGGCGGGCACCCTGGTCGCCGTCGACAACACCCTCGCCACCCCGCTCGGGCAGCGGCCCCTGGAGCTGGGCGCGGACTTCTCCGTCGCCAGCGGCACCAAGGGGCTCACCGGCCACGGGGACCTGCTGCTCGGCTACGTCGTCTGCCGCGACCCGGAGCTCGCCGCGGCCGTCCGCCACTGGCGCAAGATCGTCGGGGCGATCCCGGGGCCCATGGAGGCCTGGCTGGCCCACCGTTCCCTGGCCACCCTCCAGCTGCGGGCCGGACGCCAGTGGGGCAACGCGCTGGCGGTGGCCGAGGCGCTGGCCGACCGGCCCGAGGTCACCGGGCTGCGCTACCCGGGGCTCCCCTCGGACCCCTCCCACAAGACGGCCGTCCGGCAGATGCGCGGCTTCGGCTCGGTGGTCTCCTTCACCCTCCCGGACCGCGCGCACGCCGAGCGCTTCATGACCGCCCTGCACCTGGTCGAGGACGCCACCAGCTTCGGCGGGGTCCGCTCCACCGCGGAGCGGCGCGGGCGCTGGGGCGGCGACGACGTGCCGGAGGGCTTCATCCGGTTCTCCGCCGGGGCCGAGGACCCCGAAGACCTGGTCGCCGACGTGCTCCGGGCCCTCGACTCCGCGGCCGCCGGGGCCTGACCGGCCCAGGGAGCATCAGGGCGGTCCGAGCCTCCCCCCTGGTGGCTCGGACCGCCCCGGGTTCCCCGAGAGAAGAACCACGCCGACAAGGCTAGTTGACTCAGCGTCAGAGTCCAATCACGGTAACGACAGGGGCCTATCGGCATATTTATAGTTGAAGGCCCCCACCGAGAGGGGCCGCCATGGACCTGGCCCTGCTGCGCACCTTCGTCGCCGTGCACCGGGCCGGCTCGTTCACCCGGGCCGCCGCGCTCCTCGGGCTGTCACAGCCCGCCGTCACCTCCCAGATCCGCACCCTGGAACGGCAGCTCGGCCGGCCCCTGTTCCACCGGCGCGCCCGGGGCGTCACCCCCACGGCCGTCGGGGACGAACTGGCCCACAAGGCCGCCCCGCACCTCGACGCGCTGCTCCGGATCGCCGAGAGCGAGCGGGAGGCCGCCGGGGCCCTGCGGACCCTGCACCTCGCCGGGCCCCCGGAATTCCTCTGCCTGCGCGTACTGCCCGCCCTCGCGCCCCTGGTCGGCCAGGGCCAGACCCTGCGGACCGTCCTCGCACCCGGCACGGAGGAGAGCCTGGCCGGTCTGGCCGCCGGGCAGCACGACCTGGTCGTCACCACCGGCCGGCCGCGCGGCGGCCCCTTCACCACCACCGTCCTCTGCGACGAGGAACAGGTGCTGGTCGCCGCTCCCTACTGGGCCGCCCTGGCCGACCCCGCCGCACTGAGCGCTTCCGGCCCCGCGGCACTCGACGGGATCCCGGTCGTCGAGGTCCACGAGAGCCTGCCCCTGGTCACCCGCTACTGGGCCGCCGTCTTCGACTCCGTGCCCGACTCCGCCGCCACCGTCGTGGCCCCGGACCTGCGGGCCGTACTGGGATGCGTCCGGGCCGGCGCAGGGCTCGCCGTCCTGCCCCGCTACCTGTGCCAGGACGCCCTGGACCGCGGTGAGGTCGTCTCCCTGCTGGAACCCGCCGTGCCCCCGCTGCGCACCTGGTTCCTCGTCGTACGGGCGGGCAGCCTGGCGCTCGCCCACCTCGCCCGGGCCCACGACCGCCTGCTGCGCGCCGCGGTGCACTGGTGAGTGCCTCGGGTTCCGGACGATGGCGCGTTTCGGAAGGGCGGACGTGGGCCACTCTTCTCCCATGACCGAACGTCCCGTGGTCAAACGCACCGCCCGCGCGATCCTGCTCGACGGTGACGACCTGATCCTCATCAAGCGCACCAAGCCCGGCGTCGACCCGTACTGGCTCACTCCCGGCGGCGGTGTGGAAGCCTCCGACAGCACCGTCGTCGACGCCCTCCACCGGGAGATCCACGAAGAGCTCGGCGCCAAGGTCACCGATGTGGTGCCCTGCTTCGTCGACACCGTCGAGCACATCGCCTCCGGGGGAGTGACCGGGGTGAAGGTGCAGCACTTCTTCGTCTGCCGGCTCGCGTCCATGGACCCGGACCTGCGCCACGGCCCCGAGGTCGACGAACCCGAGGGCGAGTACGAGATCGTCCACGTGCCCTTCAGCCGGGTGGGCATCGCCGCAGTGCACCTGGTGCCGCTCTCGCTGCGCCACTACCTCGACGGCAACATCGAGGGGGTACGCGCCATGCACGCCCCCGACCTGGGCTGACGGCACCGGGAGGGGCAGCGGGCCGATCCGTGCTCAGCCGGCCACGCCCGCCAGCTCCTCCAGGGCGTCGAAGCGGATCCGCTCCCCGGGGATCCCGATCCGCTTCAGCGCGTCGACACCGCTGCGGACCATCGCCGGCGGCCCCGAGATGAAGGCGTCGTACGAGCTCCAGGGCCCGTTCTCACCGACCGCCTGCGGCAGCTGTCCCGCCAGCCCCTCACCGATCACCGGGCGGACCGACAGCCACGGGTGGGAGCGCTGCAAGCCGAGCAGGGTGTCCTTGTCGTACAGGTCGTGATCGCTGCGCGCCCCGAAGAAGACCTCCACCGGGCGCCGCTCGCCGTGCTCGGCGACGTCCTCGATGAGCGCCTTGATCGGGGCGATGCCGGTACCGCCGCCCAGGCACAGCATGCCGTTGTCGGTGCTGTGGTCCACCACCATCGAACCGGCCGGCGGCCCCAGTCGCAGGACGTCGCCCGGCCGGGCGTGCCGCACCAGGGCGTTGGAGACCCAGCCCGCCGGGACGGCCTTGACGTGGAAGGACAGCAGGCCGTCCGCGCGGGGCGCCGAGGCGAAGGAGTAGTGCCGCCAGACCCGCGGCCACCAGGGGGTCTCCAGGGTGGTGTACTGGCCGGCGAGGAACGGGTACGGCTGGTCGGGGCGGACCGTCAGCACGGCGATGTCCGAGGTGCGCAGGTCGTGCGAGACCACCTCGGCGTGCCACCAGGCCGGCGCCCTTGCCGCGTCCTCCGCCGCCGCGTCGATCATCGTCTGCGAGATGGCCGTGTACGCACGCACCCACGCCGCCTCGGTCTCCGGCCCCCAGGTGAGCTCCGCGTACCGGGCCAGCGCACCGATCAGCGCCTCGCCGACGGCCGG
The DNA here is from genome assembly GCF_056434525.1 of Streptomyces sp. NPDC044002. Classification (NCBI taxonomy): domain Bacteria; kingdom Bacillati; phylum Actinomycetota; class Actinomycetes; order Kitasatosporales; family Streptomycetaceae; genus Streptomyces; species Streptomyces sp. NPDC044002. Next base: position 65,130 of record NZ_JBWKEZ010000006.1, on the reverse strand, counting down.
GTAGTGGGCGGACACGGTGCCGTACTTGCGGTGGCCCGCGCCGAGCCGGCGCAGGTACGGGATCAGCACCGCGGGGTCGTCGATGTGCTCGGCGGCGGTCAGCAGGGCCTTCAGCAGCCGGTCGCGCTGGACGTCCATGGCCGCCGGGAACATCTCCCGGACCTCGGGGTGCCCCGTGAAGACCAGGGCGTAGAAGTAGGAGGTCACCTTGTCCGCGACGGGCGCGATCTCCGCGAGGGTCCGGCGGATGAGCACGGCGTCCGGGGAGGGCTCGATGGCGCCGCCCCCGGAGGGTATCCGGCCCGTCGGTCTGGCCGATCTGGTGGGCGGAGCGTCCATGCGGTGCCTCGCTTCGAGCATCTCGGTCGGGTCTCACACGCCACGGCCCCGAATCCGTGGTTCCGGGTTTCACAGCGTGCCAGCCGACCGAGAGCGCGGCGGAGGAATGGAAGAAACGGGGTTTCGAACCCCCTTTTCCCCTTAAGATGCCTCGACTCCCGGGCGCGCCGCGCCCAGGAGCTGGTATGCCTCCCGGAGGTCACGGCCCTGGTAGACGTGCGTGGCCCGGGCCGCCAGGTGGGGGCGCGCGTTCACCGCGACCGAGCGGGGCACCGCCTCGAAGAGCACCGCGTCGGTCATCGAGTCCCCGTACGCGACGCAGTCGGCCCGGCCCACTCCGAACCGCGCGCACAGCGAGTCCGCGACCTCCACCTTGCGCTCCGGCGTCAGGATCCCGGCCACGTCGACGGGCGCGGTGAAGGGCACCGCCGGGAAGACCGAGCCGTGCGCGGCGTGCGCCCCCCACTCCATCAGCAGCTCCACGAAGAACGAGGGGGACAGCGAGATCACCGCGCAGTAGTCACCGCGCTCCCGGATCTCCGTCCAGACCTCCTGGATGCCCGCCAGCCAGGGCGATCCGTCGAAGGCCGCCCGGACGTGGGCGGGCGTCAGCTCCGACCACAGCTCCCGGGCCGCAACCGAGAACTCGTGCGGGCCGATCTCCCGGGCGCTGAAGGCCCGCTCCAGCTCGGCGATCTCGGTGTCCACTCCGAGCTGCCGGGAGATCTCCACGGGTGCTGCCGAGCCGTACATCAGGGTGCCGTCGAGGTCGAACAGGTGCAGCGAAGTCATAGCTGCCGAGGCTATCCGCTCCGTCGGGCGAGCCCGATGTTTCACGTGAAACAACCGCGGTTTCACGTGAAACATCGGCTTCCCGGATCCCTCAATTCCCTGGACTCGCCGCAAGCCGATGATCCACTCTGGGCCGGTGACACCACCACCGCTCACCGACCTGCCGATCCGCGCACTGACCACGGAAGACCTCCGTCGCTGCGCCGACCTGTCCGAAGACCGCGGCTGGCCGCGCGAGGACCACAAGTGGGGGCTGCTGCTCGCCGCCGGCGACGGCTACGGGATCGACGCGCCCGACGGCCGCGGACTCGCCGCCGCCTGCGTCGTCACCCGGTACGGAGACCCCGGAGCGAAGCCCGACCTCGCCGCCATCGGGATGGTCCTCGTCGCCGACCGGTACGCCCGCCAGGGCCTGGGCCGGCACCTCATGAGGCACGTGTGCGACGACGTGCTCGCCGGCGTCCCGCTCACCCTGCACGCCACCCCGTACGGCCGCCCGCTCTACGAGGAGCTCGGCTTCGACACCACCGGCCGCGCCGAGATGCTCCGGGGCGCCTTCCGCCCCGAGCCGGACGGCGCCGCCGCCGGCCCCGCCGGTGTCCGCGTCCGCCCGGCCTCCGCCGAGGACCTCCAGGGGATCGTCCGGCTGGACACCGAGGTGTTCGGCACCGACCGGACCCACCTCATCACCCGGCTCCCGGCCTTCACCGACAGGCTGCTGGTCGCCGAGGACCGCTCCGGGGCACTCATCGGCTACGCCTCGATCTGGCCCAACATGGACACCCATGTCGTCGGCCCCCTGATCGCCCGTGACACCGCCACCGCCAAGGCCCTGGTGTCCGAGCTGGCCGCCGGCACCGGACGGGACCTGCGCACCGACGTGGACGTACGCCACGAGGGACTCCTCGCGTGGCTCAAGGAGCGCGGACTGGGGTCCGTGGCCTTCAACGCCGTCATGACCCGGGACATCCCGGGCCTCCCCGGGGACTGGTCCCGCCGCTGGGCCCCGCTCACCGTCGCCGCCGGCTGAAAACGAGGAGACCGCCATGACCGGAGCCCCCGAGCTCACCATCCGGCCGGCCACCGAGGCCGACCTGCCCGACATCGTCGCCATGCTCGCCGACGACCCGCTCGGCGCCACCCGCGAGTCCCCGGACGACCTGGCCCCGTACGCCGCGGCACTGAAGCGGCTGACCGACGACCCGCACCAGCAGGTCGTCGTCGCGGTCCGCGCCGAGCGCGTCGTGGGCACCCTCCAGCTCACGATCGTCCCCGGCCTGTCCCGCAGGGGCGCCACCCGGTCCATCATCGAAGGCGTCCGGATCCACGCCGACGAGCGCGGCAGCGGCCTCGGGACCCGATTCATCGAGTGGGCCGTCGAGCGGTCCCGGCAGGAGGGCTGCGTGCTGGTCCAGCTCACCTCGGACGTGAGCCGCACGGACGCCCACCGGTTCTACGAGCGGCTCGGTTTCACCGCCTCCCACGTGGGGTTCAAGCTCCAGCTCTGAGCGGTCCCGGCAAGGGCCGGGCCGCTGTCGGCGGCCCGGCCTACGATCGGGAGGATGAGCACCGGCCTCCCCGTCATCACCACCACCGAGCGTCGCCACCGGCTGGGCCGGCGGCACCGCCTCGCCCCCTCCGTCCGCGCCGCCGCCCCGGCCCAGGCAGCGGACGCGGTCGTCGCCCTGCACGCCACGGACGCCGCGACCGTCTTCCTCTCCCTCCGCGCCCGGCTGGCCGACGGCGCGCCCGCCGCGGTCGAGCAGGCCCTCTACGGGGACGTCAGCCTCGTCCGGATGCTCAGCATGCGGAACACCCTCTTCGCCGTCTCCACCGAGCTCGCCCCGTACGTGGACTCGTCCACCGCCCGGGGCATCGCGGCGAAGGAGCGCCGGACCCTCCTCAAGCACCTCGCCGACGACGGCCAGGGGCTCGACGCCGACTGGCTGGAGCGGGCCGAGGCCGCCGCCCTGGAAGCGCTCGACGCCCTGGGCGCCGCAACGGGCAGCCAGCTCTCCGCGGCGGTGCCCGCCCTGCGGCAGAAGATCACCATCGGCCGGGGCAAGAAGTACGAGGCCGAGACCGGTGTGGCCACCCGCGTCATCCGCCTCCTGGCCGCCGACGGTCTCATCCGGCGGGACCGGCCGCGCGGGACGTGGACATCCAGCCAGTTCCGGTGGGTGCACACGCAGCCGTGGTCCGACGTGCCCGCCGCCGAGGCGCGTGCCGAACTCGCCCGCCGCTGGCTCCACGCGTACGGCCCGGCCACCGAGGCCGACCTCAAGTGGTGGACCGGCTGGAGCCTCACCGACGTGCGCAAGGCCCTGGCGGCCGTGGGCCCCGAGCAGGTACGCCTCGACGGCGGCGGCACCGCGCTCGTCTGCCCCGGTGACACCGGGCCCGAGCCGGCCCCGGAACCCTGGGCCGCGCTGCTGCCCGGCCTCGACCCCAGCGCCATGGGCTGGGCGGACCGGGGCTTCCACCTCGACCCCGCCCACCGGCCCGCCCTGTTCGACTACGCGGGCAACATCGGGCCGACCGTCTGGTGGAACGGCGAGATCGTCGGGGGCTGGGCCCAGCGCTCCGACGGGGAGATCGTCTGGCGGCTGCTGGGCGACCCGGGCCGGGCCGCCGAGGAGGCGGTCGCCGCAGAGGCAGCCCGGCTCACGGACTGGGTGGGCGACGCCCGCATCACGCCCCGCTTCCGCACCCCGCTGGAGCGCGAACTCGTCGCCTGAGCCGGGCCGGGCGCGCGGCCCCGCCAGGCGTCAGCCGATACCGCGCCAGCCCTGCGGGTCCGCCCCGCCGGGCACCGGGGCCGCCGGGTCGTAGGGCTCGCGCGTGAAGACGAACGACGCGAGGTCGAGGTGGCTCACGGAACCGTCCTCGCGCCTGACGGCCCGCAGCGTCTCGCCCGCGTAGTAGCCCGTCAGGCCGGTCCAGGTGCCGTCCGGTTCGGCGCGGAACCGGGCCGGACGGCCGGTGGCGCCGACCGGGCTCAGCTCCAGCGAGCCGTCCTGGTTCAGCCGCAGGACCTGGGCCGAAGTGCCCCAGTACCAGGGCCCGCACAGCTCCAGCGGCACCTGGTCGTCCTCCTTGAACGGACGCCAGGGCTCGGGGATGCGCGGCTCCGCCTCCGAGACGATCGCGACGAGGTCGGCGGCCACCGTGGAGGCCGGCAGGCCCGAGGTGCAGTTGGCCATGACGACCGCCGCCACGTCGTCCGCCTCGCTGAACCAGAGGCCCGCGACGAAGCCGGGCAGCGAGCCGCCGTGCCCCGCGAGCCTGCGCCCGCCCTGGTCCGCCAGCTGGAGTCCCAGACCGTAGCCGAGGTCGGCCGAGCCGGGCTCCGGGGGCGCCACCGACGTACGCATCTCCCGTACGCTCTCGGCACTCAGCACCCGGTCGTCACCCCGCATCAACAGCCGCGCGAAACGGGCCAGGTCACCGGTGGTGGACCACAGCTGACCGGCCGCCGCCATCAGTCCGAGGTCCTCGGACGGCTCCGGCATCATCACGTCCGCCCACGGGTGCACCGCCCAGCCGCCCGCGTGCGGGGCCTGCGGCAGACCGCTCGTACGGCCGAGCCCCAGCGGCTCCAGCACCTCGGCGCGCAGCACTTCCTCCCACGGCTTGCCCCGGAGCGCCTCCACGAGCGAACCCAGCAGGGTGTAACCGGGGTTGGAGTAGTGGAACCGCGTTCCCGGCACGTGCTTGAACGGCTCCTCGCCGAGCACGTCCGCCAGCTCCGGCCGCAGCGCCGCCGGCGAGCGCTCCCACCACTCGCCCGGCGTCTCCGCCGCGAGACCCGAGGTGTGGGCCAGCAGCTGGCCGATGGTCACCTCGTCCGCGCCGCTCCCGGGCAGGTGCTTGCCCAGCGGGTCCGACAGGTCCAGCAGGCCCTCGTCCCGCAGCCGCATCACCAGGACGGCGGTGAAGGTCTTGGTGATCGAGCCGATCCGGTACTGCACGTTCCCGTCCGGCCCGTGGCCCTCCACGCAGGTCCGGGAGCCCTCCCAGACCACCTCGCCGCCTCGTACGACGGCCGCGACCAGCGAGGGGGACCGGCCCTCGCGCTGGGCGACGGCGACCCGGTGCCGCAGGGCACGCCGGGTGGCGGGGAGCAGGTCCAGGTCTTCAGAGAGCGCGTCCATGATCGGATGCTACGTGTTGGCCATGTCCACGAACCGCGAATAGTGGCCCTGGAAGGCCACGGTGATGGTGGCCGTCGGACCGTTTCGGTGCTTGGCGACGATCAGGTCCGCCTCGCCCGCGCGGGGCGACTCCTTCTCGTACGCGTCCTCGCGGTGCAGCAGGATCACCATGTCGGCGTCCTGCTCGATCGAGCCGGATTCACGCAGGTCGGAGACCATCGGCTTCTTGTCGGTGCGCTGCTCGGGGCCACGGTTCAGCTGGGAGAGCGCGATCACCGGCACCTCGAGCTCCTTGGCCAGCAGCTTGAGGTTTCGGGACATGTCCGAGACCTCCTGCTGACGGCTCTCGGGCCGGCGCGAGCCGCCCGACTGCATCAGCTGGAGGTAGTCGATGACGACGAGGGAGAGGTCGTTGCGCTGCTTGAGCCGGCGGCACTTGGCCCGGATCTCCATCATCGACAGGTTGGGGGAGTCGTCGATGTACAGCGGGGCGGCCGAGACGTCCGGCATCCGCCGGGCGAGCCGGGTCCAGTCGTCGTCGGTCATGGTGCCCGACCGCATGTGGTGCAGCGCCACCCGGGCCTCCGCCGAGAGCAGGCGCATGGCGATCTCGTTGCGGCCCATTTCGAGGGAGAAGATGACGCTCGGCAGGTTGCTCTTGATGGAGCAGGCGCGGGCGAAGTCCAGCGCGAGCGTCGACTTGCCCATGGCGGGGCGGGCGGCGATGACGATCATCTGGCCCGGGTGCAGGCCGTTGGTCAGGGAGTCGAGGTCGGTGAAGCCTGTCGGCACGCCGGACATCTGGCCGGAGCGCGAGCCGATCGCCTCGATCTCGTCGAGCGCGCCCTCCATGATGTCGCCCAGCGGCAGGTAGTCCTCCGAGGTCCGCTGCTCGGTGACGGCGTAGATCTCGGCCTGGGCGCTGTTGACGATCTCGTCGACGTCGCCGTCCGCCGCGTAGCCCATTTGCGTGATCTTCGTACCGGCTGCGACGAGGCGGCGCAGGACGGCCCGCTCGTGGACGATCTCCGCGTAGTACTCGGCGTTCGCCGCGGTCGGCACGGACTGCACCAGGGTGTGCAGGTACGAGGCGCCGCCGACCTTGCCGATCTCACCACGGCGGGTCAGCTCGGCGCCGACCGTGATCGGGTCGGCGGGCTCACCCTTCGCGTACAGGTCGAGGATGGCCTGGTAGATCGTCTCGTGCGAGGGCCGGTAGAAGTCGTGGCCCTTGAGGACCTCGACCACGTCGGCGATCGCGTCCTTGGACAGCAGCATGCCGCCGAGCACCGACTGCTCGGCGTCCAGGTCCTGCGGCGGGACTCGCTCGAAGCCGCCGCCTCCGCCGTCCCAGGAGCCGCCCTCGCGGCCCCGGTCCTGCTGGTCGTCGCCGCGTCCGCGGCCTTCGCCGCCGCGGCGCGAGCGGGCGGGCAGACGGTCACTGGGACCACTGTCGGCCCAGGGGTCGTCCATGGGCTCGGGCATGCTCACCGGGCCACCTCCTCCCGTCCGCAACGCGGACCTCGCCGTGACAATCTTTCTACGACACGGCTCTGACATTTGGGACACCCGAAACGGCTCTGGGCGCGTCGGGCAACGCACAACGGTAGGGCCGCGAGCGACGTCAGCCAATCTTGTTATCCACAGGCTGTGTGGATGAGATGTGGACGACGGAGCCAATGCTGTGGGTAAGTCGCCCGAAGCTGTGCACAGACCGGGGGACGACGCTGTGGACAAAATCACCCGACCCCTCCACGCACCCATCCTGACCTGCGGTTTCCTCTTCCGCGGGCGGCGGTGGAGAAAATTCTTGGCCACTGTCTCAAGATCGCCCCCAACGGGCCGGAAAGAACGCCCAAGTCAGAGCCTTGGTAAGGATCCCAAGACCCTTGCATCCATTACCTGTGGAAGATTAGATTGAGCACATGACACAGGCCCCCACCACCGCGAAGCCGATCGCGAGACGGCACGACCGCGAGATCCTCGCACTCGCCGTGCCGGCCTTCGGCGCGCTCGTGGCCGAACCGCTCTTCGTGATGGCCGACAGCGCCATCGTGGGGCACCTCGGCACCCCCCAGCTGGCCGGCCTCGGCGTAGCGGCGGCGCTCCTGACCACGGCCGTGAGCGTCTTCGTCTTCCTCGCCTACTCCACCACCGCGGCCGTGTCCCGGCGCGTCGGCGCCGGCGACCTCCAGGCCGCCATCCGGCAGGGCATGGACGGCATCTGGCTCGCCCTGCTGCTCGGCACCGCGGTCCTCGTCGCGGTCGTGCTCAGCGCGCCCGGCCTGGTCTCCCTCTTCGGGGCATCGGAGACCGCCGCCCCTTACGCGGAAACGTATCTTCGGATCTCCGCGCTCGGCATCCCCGCCATGCTCATGGTCCTGGCCGCCACCGGCGTCATCCGCGGCCTCCAGGACACCCGTACGCCGCTCTACGTGGCCATCGGCGGCTTCGCCCTCAACGGCGCCCTCAACGTGGCCCTGGTCTACGGCGCCGGCCTCGGCATCGCGGGATCGGCCTGGGGCACGGTCATCGCCCAGTGCGCCATGGCCGCCGCGTACCTCTTCGTGGTCGTCCGCGGCGCCCGGCGCCACGGCGCCTCCCTGCGGCCCGACGCGGCCGGCATCCGCGCCTGCGCCCAGGCCGGGGTGCCGCTCCTGGTCCGTACGCTGTCCCTGCGCGCCATCCTGATGATCGCGACCGCCGTGGCGGCCCGGCTGGGGGACGCCGACATCGCGGCCCACCAGATCCTGCTGTCCCTCTGGAGCCTGCTCGCCTTCGCCCTGGACGCGATCGCCATCGCCGGCCAGGCCATCATCGGCCGCTACCTGGGGGCCGGCGACACCGAGGGGGCCAAGACCGTCTGCCGGCGGATGCTGACGTGGGGTGTGGTCTCGGGCGTCGTCCTGGGCCTGCTGGTCGTCCTGGCACGTCCCGTGTTCATCCCGCTGTTCACCAGCGACCCCGTGGTCGAGGACGCACTCCTGCCCGCCCTGCTGGTCGTGGCTCTGGGCCAGCCGGTCTGCGGAGTCGTCTTCGTCCTGGACGGAGTGCTGATGGGGGCCGGCGACGGGCGCTACCTCGCCTGGGCGATGCTGCTGACCCTGGCCGTCTTCGCCCCGGCCGCGCTCCTGGTCCCCGCCCTGGGCGGCGGGCTGACGGCGCTCTGGTGGGCCATGACCCTGATGATGCTCGTCCGGATGGCCACCCTCCAGCTCCGCGCCCGCTCCGGCCGCTGGCTGGTCGCGGGAGCCACCCGGTAGCTCTGGTCGCCGAAACCACCCGCTGACCTGGGAGGCCACCCAGTCACGGGAGGGATGTTTCACGTGAAACATCCCCCGGAGCATCCCGGGAACGACGAAGGGCCGCACCCCGGAGGGTGCGGCCCTTCATGCGCTGCCCTTAGGCGGCGACGACCTCGATGCCCACGTTCGCGACGACCTCGGCGTGCAGACGCACGGAGACCTGGTACGAACCGAGGGTCTTGATCGGGGAGCCCAGCTCCACGCGACGCTTGTCGACCTTCGGGCCACCGGAAGCCTCGACCGCAGAAGCGATGTCGGCCGGGGTGACGGAACCGAAGAGGCGACCGGCGTCACCCGCGCGGGTGGCCAGACGGACCTTCACGCCCTCGAGCTGGGCCTTGACCTCGTTGGCCTGCTCGATGGTCGCGATCTCGTGGATCTTGCGGGCGCGGCGGATCTGCGCCACGTCCTTCTCGCCACCCTTGGTCCAGCGGATCGCGAAACCACGCGGGACCAGGTAGTTGCGAGCGTAACCGTCCTTGACGTCGACGACATCGCCGGCGGTGCCGAGGCCGGAGACCTCGTGGGTCAGGATGATCTTCATTAGTCGGTCACCCTTTCCTTATCGCGCGGTGGACGTGTAGGGCAGCAGCGCCATCTCACGGCTGTTCTTCACGGCCGTGGCGACGTCACGCTGGTGCTGCGTGCAGTTGCCGGTAACGCGGCGGGCACGGATCTTGCCGCGGTCGGAAATGAACTTCCGCAGCATGTTCGTGTCCTTGTAGTCCACGTACGCGGTCTTGTCCTTGCAGAACGCGCAGACCTTCTTCTTAGGCTTGCGCACAGGCGGCTTCGCCATTGTGTCTCTCCTGTGTGATCAAGAAGTTTGGATGGAGCTGCCCTAGAAGGGCGGCTCGTCCGAGTAGCCGCCGCCGGAGCCGCCGGAGCTTCCGCCCCAGCCGCCACCGCCGCCGCCCTGCTGGCCGCCGGCCGGCGCGCTGGACGCCCACGGGTCGTCGGAGGGAGCTCCGCCGCCCTGGGGCCCGTTGCTGGGGGCTCCGCCCCAGCCGCCACCGCCGCCGCCCTGCTGCTGCTGCTGACCGCCGCCGTATCCACCCTGGCCACCGCGACCGGTGGTCTTGGCGACCTTGGCCGTGGCGTTCTTCAGGCTGGGGCCGACTTCCTCGACGTCCAGCTCGTAGACCGTGCGCTTGACACCCTCACGGTCCTCGTAGGACCGCTGCCGCAGCCGGCCCTGCACGATGACGCGCATGCCCCGCTGAAGGGACTCGGCGACGTTCTCCGCCGCCTGCCGCCACACCGAGCAGGTCAGGAACAGGCTCTCGCCGTCCTTCCACTCGTTCGTCTGACGGTCGAAGGTGCGGGGGGTGGACGCGACACGGAACTTCGCGACCGCCGCACCCGAGGGGGTGAAGCGCAGCTCGGGGTCGTCGACGAGATTGCCGACGACCGTGATGACGGTCTCGCCTGCCATGGATGAACCTCTCGGCGGGGATTGCTGCTGGGCTGCTGTGCTACTCGGTCCCGATTACCGCTGAACCGGAGTTCAGTGGGTCTCGGGGCGGAGGACCTTGGTCCGGAGAACCGACTCGTTCAGGTTCATCTGGCGGTCGAGCTCCTTGACGACCGCAGGCTCGGCCTGCAGGTCGAGGACCGAGTAGATGCCCTCGGGCTTCTTCTTGATCTCGTAAGCGAGACGACGACGGCCCCAGGTGTCGACCTTCTCGACCTTTCCGTTGCCCTCACGGACGACGGAGAGGAAGTTCTCGATCAGGGGGGCGACAGCGCGCTCCTCGAGATCGGGGTCGAGGATGACCATCACTTCGTAGTGACGCATGTGGAACCCACCTCCTTTGGACTCAGCGGCCACGGTCGTTCCGTGGCAGGAGGGTCGTGATGCGTGTGCACGGCGTCCGAGAGCAGACACCGCGCAGCTGTACAGACTACCTGCTCGCGTCCTTCCGGTTGAAATCCGGCAGGGGAGGGCCACAATCTGTATCCATCGGGTGTGTCCGGTGCCGTGCCCCCGCCCCAGGCCGGAAGCGGTGCCGCGCACCGCTCTGCGTCAGCCAGGAGGTGCCTTCCGATGGCACAGGCAATGCACGGCCAGTCTTCGCGCCCGCCGATCTCGCTCCTTTCCACCGACGGCAAGCCCCACCCGGTCCAGGACACCCTGATGGTGGCCACCCTGGTCCTCGGCGCCGTGGCGTTCGTCACTGCGTTCTTCCACAATCTGCACCTGCTCAGCTCCTGGGCCGGGCTGATCGGGATCGGGACCGGGCTGTACGGACAGTTCATCTCCGCCACCACCCGCGAACGCTTCGCGCTGATCATCGGCCTTGGCGCGTCTGCCATCGGCTTCATGCTCGGAATGGCGCACGGCGGCCTCTTCGGCGGCTGGCTGGGCTGACCGGGGGACCTCCGCGGCGGGGCGCCGGCCTCCCTTCGGCCCAGGCACCGGCCTGTCCCCCAGATGGGTGGCGCCACCGTCGCAGTAGGCTTCGCGCCATAGCAGCGAAGCCGCCGGAGGAGACACCCCGCATGAGCCTGTCCCTGAGCACCATCAGCCGAGAGCAGCATCTGGCGTACCTCCAGAGCCTGCCTTCGGCTAGCCACTGCCAGGTCCCGGCATGGGCCGACGTCAAGAACGAGTGGCGTTCGGAGAACCTCGGCTGGTTCGACAAGAACGGCGAACTCGTCGGTGTCGCGCTCGTGTTGTACCGCCAGCTGCCCAAGGTGAAGCGGTACCTCGCGTACCTCCCCGAGGGCCCGGTCATCAACTGGTACGCCCCGAACCTGGACGAGTGGCTCCAGCCGATGCTGGCCCACCTCAAGCAGCAGGGCGCCTTCACCGTGAAGATGGGTCCGCCCGTCGTCATCCGCCGCTGGAACTCGGCCGCCATCAAGGCCGGCATCCAGGACCCCGAGGTCAAGCGCCTGCGCGACGTCGAGGCCTCGCACATCGAGCCGCGCGCCTTCGAGGTGTCCGACAAGCTGCGCCGCATGGGCTGGCAGCAGGGCGAGGACGGCGGCGCCGGCTTCGGCGACGTCCAGCCCCGCTACGTCTTCCAGGTCCCGCTGGCCAACCGCTCCCTGGACGACGTCCTGAAGGGCTTCAACCAGCTGTGGCGCCGCAACATCAAGAAGGCCGAGAAGGCCGGCGTCGAGGTCGTCCAGGGGGGCTACGAGGACCTGCCGACCTGGCAGTACCTCTACGAGATCACCGCCGAGCGCGACAAGTTCCGCCCGCGCCCGCTCAGTTACTTCCAGCGCCAGTGGACGGCCCTCAACTCCGAGGACCCCAACCGCATGCGCCTGTACATCGCCAAGCACGAGGGTGAACCGCTGGCCGCCGCCACGATGATCACTGTCGGGCAGCACGTCTGGTACTCGTACGGCGCCTCCGCGAACCACAAGCGCGAGGTCCGCCCCTCGAACGCGATGCAGTGGCGCATGCTGCGCGATTCGTACGCGCTGGGTGCCAGCGTCTACGACCTGCGCGGCATCTCTGACACGCTGGACGAGAACGACCACCTGTTCGGCCTGATCCAGTTCAAGGTCGGTACGGGCGGCGAGGCCGTCGAGTACGTCGGCGAGTGGGACTTCCCGCTCAACAAGGTGCTGCACAAGGCGCTCGACATCTACATGTCGCGCCGCTGACCCAGCTGTTTTTCGAGAGAGGTTCCGGACGGGCATGGCGCTCACGCTCTACGTCGACACCGCGCGCTGGCGTGCGCACCAGAAGCAGATCACGGACCAGTTCCCCGGTCTGATCCCGGTCTGCAAGGGCAACGGCTACGGCTTCGGCCACGAGCGGCTGTGCGAGGAGGCGACCCGGATGGGCGCCGACATCCTGGCCGTCGGCACCACGTACGAAGCCGCGAGCATCAAGGACCACTTCGGCGGCGACCTGCTCGTCCTCACCCCGTTCCGGCGGGGTGAGGACCCGGTGCCGCTGCCCGACCGGGTGATCCGCTCGGTGGCCTCGGTGGACGGGGTCCGCGGCCTGGTCGGGGCCCGCGTGGTCATCGAGTGCATGAGCTCGATGCGCCGCCACGGCATCTCCGAGCAGGACCTCGGCCTGCTCCAGTCGGCGATCGAGGACGTCCGGCTGGAGGGCTTCGCCCTGCACCTGCCGCTGGACCGCCCCGACGGCTCGGACGCCGTCGAGGAGGTCATCGGCTGGATGGACCGGCTGCGCGCGGCCCGGCTGCCGCTGCACACCATGTTCGTCAGCCACCTGCGGGCCGAGGAGCTGGCGCGGCTCCAGCAGCAGTTCCCGCAGACCCGCTTCCGGGCCCGCATCGGCACCCGCCTGTGGCTGGGCGACCACGAGGCGACCCAGTACCGGGGCTCGGTCCTGGACGTCACCCGGGTCGCCAAGGGCGACCGCTTCGGCTACCGCCAGCAGAAGGCCGCCTCCGACGGCTGGCTGGTCGTGGTCGCGGGCGGCACCTCCCACGGTGTGGGCCTGGAGGCCCCCAAGGCCCTCCACGGGATGATGCCGCGCGCCAAGGGCGTCGCCCGGGCCGGTCTGGCCACGGTCAACCGGAACCTGTCGCCCTTCGTCTGGGCGGGCAAGCAGCGCTGGTTCGCCGAGCCGCCGCACATGCAGGTGTCGATCCTGTTCGTGCCCTCGGATGCGACCGAGCCGAAGGTGGGCGACGAGCTGGTGGCCCACCTGCGCCACACCACGACGCAGTTCGACCGGGTGCTCGACTCCTGAGCCGGCCCCCGTGACCGGGCCGGCCGGCCCGGTCAGTCCCTGGGGTCCACGCCCCAGGCGACCCGCTGTCCCTCCGAAGGCGCCGCGTACCGCGGCGCCTTCGCCTTTTCCGAGAGGGTGAAGACGTCCTCGGCCCCGTCCAGGACGCCGCCGGAGGGGTCGTCCGAGCCGTCGCGCCGCACGACGTCGCGCTCGGGCAGCAGGATGTCGCGTACGACGACGGCGCACAGGTACAGCGTGGCCAGCAGGTGGGCGGTGATGGCCAGCTGGTAGCCCTCCAGGGGCAGCCCCTGGTGCTTGTCCCCGCTGGTCGTGTAGGCGAGGTAGAACCAGATCCCGAGGAAGTAGGCGATCTCGCCCGCCTGCCAGATCAGGAAGTCCCGCCAGCGGGGGCGGGCCAGCGCGGCGAGCGGGACCAGCCACAGCACGTACTGCGGCGAGTACACCTTGTTGGCCAGGATGAACGCGGCGACGACCAGGAAGGCCAGCTGGGCGAAGCGCGGGCGCCTGGGGGCCGTCAGGGTGAGCAGCCCGATGGCGAGGCAGAGCAGGAGGGTGAGCCCGGTCGCGTAGGTGTTGGCCCCTTCGAGGGGGTTGCCGGTGCGCTGGGAGATCAGCAGCCAGACGGAGCCGAAGTCGATGGGCCGCTCCTGACTGAACTCGTAGAACCGCTTCCAGCCGTTCCAGGCGAAGTACATGACCGGGGCGTTCACGAGGAGCCAGGACGCGGCCGCGCCGAGGGCCGCGGCGCCGAACGCCCGCCACTTCCCGGCCCGCCAGCAGAGCACGAAGAGCACGCCGAGCAGCAGGACGGGGTAGAGCTTGGCCGCGGTCGCCAGGCCGATGAAGACGCCGGCGAGCAGGGGCCGGCCTCGCGACCACATCAGCATCGCGACGGCGGTGAGGGCCACGGCCGGCAGGTCCCAGTTGATGGTGGCGTTGAGCGCGAAGGCCGGTGCCAGGGCGAGGAGCAGGGCGTCCCAGGGCCTGCGGCGGTGGGTGCGGGCGACGCAGACGGCGATGACGGCGGCGCAGGCCATCAGCATGCCCGCGTTGACCATCCAGTACATCTGCTCGCGGTGCTGGACGGATCCGGCGGTGGGCGTCATCCAGGCGGCGACCTGCATGAAGGCCCCGGTGAGCACCGGGTACTCCAGGTACTTCATGCCCCCGTACTTCGGGTCGGTCACGATGTCGGGGAACTGGTCGCGGTAGGGCACGAGGCCTTCGGCGAAGCCGCGGGCGGAGTACAGGTGCGGGATGTCGGAGTAGCAGGCGTGGGTGTACTGCGAGCCCGCTCCCCGGAACCATGCCCAGTCGTAGCACGGCAGCTTCTGGGCCATGCCCAGCGCGAACATGCCGAGGACCACCAGGACCACGACGCGGACCGGGCTCAGCCAGTGGCCGCCCAGCCGGGCGCGGCGTCCGACCGGTCCCCCGATGAACTCGCTGCCGGCGGCGGCGACCTCGTCGTGCTGGGTGGGCGGTACGGGACGGTCCTCGTGCACCTTGGTCATGGCGCCCATCCTGCCGTACCGCGGCGTACACGGGGGAGGGCCGCCGCACGGTGTGCGACGGCCCTCTCGGGTGCGGTACGGGGACCGGGTCAGCCGGAGGCGCCCATGATGCTGCCCCAGTTGCTCGATCCGCCCGGGCGGCCGGGACGCGTGGACGGGGACGGCATGGTGCTGGTGCCGCCGTCCGGAGAGCCTCCGGGGCCGGTTCCGGCGTCGGTTCCCGAGTTCGTGCCGCCGGTGACCGTCGGGTCGCAGTTCAGGTTCCAGGGCCTGGGCTTGCAGCTCGGCTTGCCGTTGCCGGACGGCGACGGGGACACCGAGGGCGAGGTGCTGGGCGAGGGCGACACGGAGACGGAGGGCGACGGCACGGCCGAGGGCGTGGGCTGCGGGGCGCCGGCCGCGTCCGCGATGACGCCGATGTCCTCGGCTTCGGGGAACTGCTTGACCGGGGTCCCCTTGAGAGCCTCGCGCATGTACTCGGTCCAGATGGCCGCCGGGATGTCACCACCGTGGATGGAGTCGACCCCGCCCACGTGGTTCATCGACAGGAGCTCCTTGTTCTTGGAGGTCGGGTCGTTGCGGAAGAGGGTGACCGAGGTGGACAGCTCCGGGGTGTAGCCGACGAACCAGGCCGACTTGTTCTGGTCGGTGGTGCCGGTCTTGCCGGCCGCGGGCCGGCCCAGCTTCTTCGCCTTGGTGCCGGTGCCGTTCTCGACGACGTTACGCAGGACCTTGGTGACGTTGTCCGCGATCGAGTCGTCCATGGCGCGGGACTCCTTGGGCGGCTCGAAGCCGGGTACCTCCTTGCCGCCCTGGACGACCTTCTTCACGGAGAAGGGCTCCCGGTGGGTGCCGGAGGCGGCGAAGGTGGCGTAGGAGTCGGCCATGCGGATGGCGCTGGGCGTCGAGGTGCCGAGGGCGAAGGAGGCGTTGTTGTTCTTGTCCATCGACTCCTGCAGGATCCCGGTCGCCTTCGCGACCTCGCGGACCTTGCTGTGGCCGACGTCGAAGACGAGCTGGGCGAAGGGCACGTTGATGGACTTCTCCATCGCCTCGTTGAGCGTCACGTAGCCGTACGGGTACTCGCTCTCGTTCTTCTGCCGGAACGGCTGGCCGTCGGAGCCGAGCAGTGGCTTGCCCGTCCGGTCGTTGATCACCGTGAGGTCGTCCGCGTTGTACTTGCTGTCGACCGAGATGCCCGAACCCTTGGAGTTCTGCGTGCCGTACTGCATGGCGGCGGCGAGGACGTAGGGCTTCCAGGTCGAGCCGACGGGGACACCGGAGGTGTTGGCGTTGTTGGCGAAGTACTTGTGGTCCCAGCCGGGCCCGCCGTACAGGGCCACGATAGCCCCGGTCTTCACGTCCACGGAGGCGGCGCCGAACTGCACGAAGGTGTCGTACTGGGGCCGCTTCTTCTCGTCGAGGAAGTCGTTGCGGGTGTCCTCCACCGCCTTGACCAGGGCGTCCACCCTGGGCTTCTCGAAGGTGGTGGTGATCGTGTAGCCGCCGAGCGCCATCTTCTCGGCGGTGATGCCGGTGGTCTTCATGACGTACTGCTTGGCCACCTCGACGAGGTAGCCGGTCTGGCCGGACATCCCGCGGGCCTGCTCGGAGTCCACCCTGGCGGGGAACTCCTTGTACTTGTCCCGCTCGGACTGCGCCATGCGGCCGACCGCGACCTCGCGGTCGAGCACCCAGGCCCAGCGGAGCCGGGCGCGCTTCTCGTTGGCCTCGGGGGTGGCGGCGGGACCGATGCCGCCGTCCGGGTTGTAGAGGTTCGGGCCCTTGAGCATGGAGGCGAGGAAGGCGCTCTCGGACGGGTTGAGGTCCTTGGCGTCCTTGCCGAAGTAGGCCCGGGAGGCGGCCTGGATGCCGTAGGCGTCCCGGCCGTAGTAGGCGGTGTTCAGGTAGCCGGCGAGGACGACGTCCTTCTCCTCGCTGACCCCCAGCTTGATCGCGATGAAGAGCTCCGTGACCTTGCGCTTGAGGGTCTGTTCGGAGTCGAGGTAGGTGTTCTTGACGTACTGCTGGGTGATGGTCGAGCCGCCCTGGGTGGAACCGCCCGTGGCCATGTTCACCACGGCGCGCGCGATGCCCATCGGGTCGACGCCCTTGTCCGTATCGAACGACTCGTTCTCGGCCGCGATCACCGCGTTCCGCATCGACAGGGGGATCTGGTCGATCGGGACGATCTGCCGGTTCGTGGTGCCGCCGGTGGCCACCATCTGGGTGCCGTCGGCCCACTGGAAGACGTTGTTCTGCGCCTTGGCGGCCTTGTTCACGTCCGGGGTGCCCACGCTGGCGATGCCGATGCCGGCACCCGCGAAGATCACGGCGAAGAACCCCAGGAAGGTACCGCCGACCAGCTTCCAGGACGGCACGAAACGCTTCCAGCCGACCTTGCCGGCGCGCGGGTAGTCGATGAACCGGCTGCCGCTCTTTCCGCCCCTGCCCCCCTTCCCGCCTGCGCGGCCGCGGCCGGCGGGGCCCCGCTGGGCAGCCCGGCGGGCATCGGCTCGGCTCGCGTGCGGCCCGGCTTCCGCATAGGGTCCGCCGGGCGGCGCCGCGGGGACGTCACGGCCGGGTCCGGCACCACGGCCGGGGTGCTGCGGGGCAGCCCTGCGGGGCGCGGCGCGGCCGCCGCCCTGGGGCTGCGGCGGTTTACGGCGGTGCTCGCTCATCGAACGACTACTCCTCGGGCAGGCGAGTGGCCTGGAAGCGGCAGGTGATTCCGGTTCCCCCCGGTGGTCCTGCCGCACAGCCTACGCACGGCCAAAACCCAACCAGTGCCGAAGTTCACCCCAAATCAGGCAACTTGCGTCGTACGAATCAGTGATGTGACGCCGGTCACCACGCCACCGCTTGTCGCTTCGAGCAGCCCGTTCTATCGTCTGGATGTATCGAGCCGATACATCAGCTCGACATAAACTCCGAAGCAGAGAGGGGGAGGCGGATGAGCAGGCGCTCCGGCATCCTCGAGTTCGCCGTCCTCGGCCTGCTTCGTGAATCCCCCATGCACGGTTACGAGCTCCGCAAGCGGCTCAACACCTCGCTGGGGGTGTTCAGGGCGTTCAGCTACGGGACTCTCTACCCCTGCCTCAAGACTCTGGTCGCGAACGGCTGGTTGATCGAAGAACCGGGGAACGCCCCGGAAGACGCTCTCGCCGCTTCACTCGCAGGGCGCCGCGCCAAGATCGTCTACCGGTTGACGGCAGCAGGTAAGGAGCACTTCGAAGAGCTCCTCTCCCACACCGGCCCCGACACATGGGAGGACGAGTCCTTCGCCGCCCGCTTCGCCTTCTTCGGTCAGACCGAGCGGGACGTGCGGATGCGGGTACTGGAGGGCCGTCGCAGCCGGCTGGAGGAGCGCCTGGAGAAGATGCGCGCCTCGCTCGCCCGTACACGGGAGCGCCTGGACGACTACACGCTCGAACTACAGCGGCACGGTATGGAATCCGTCGAGCGTGAAGTGCGCTGGCTCAACGAGCTCATCGAGAGCGAGCGGGCGGGACGGGATCGGAGACGACCCGGACCGCCCGACGAAACTGCAAAGTGAGGCCTGTATCTCGCAGGCCTCGTTTCCGAGAACAAACAGGGAGCAACCGGAATGGGTTCGGTTCGCGTAGCCATCGTCGGCGTGGGCAACTGCGCCGCCTCGCTGGTGCAGGGCGTCGAGTACTACAAGGACGCCGACCCGGCGTCCAAGGTCCCCGGTCTGATGCACGTCCAGTTCGGCGACTACCACGTGGGTGACGTCGAGTTCGTCGCCGCTTTCGACGTCGACGCGAAGAAGGTCGGCCTCGACCTCTCGGACGCCATCGGCGCCAGCGAGAACAACACCATCAAGATCTGCGACGTCCCGAACTCGGGCGTGACCGTCCAGCGCGGCCACACCTTCGACGGCCTGGGCAAGTACTACCGCCAGACCATCGAGGAGTCCGCCGAGGCCCCGGTCGACGTGGTCCAGATCCTCAAGGACCGTCAGGTCGACGTCCTCGTCTGCTACCTCCCGGTCGGTTCCGAAGAGGCCGCGAAGTTCTACGCCCAGTGCGCCATCGACGCCAAGGTCGCCTTCGTCAACGCCCTCCCGGTCTTCATCGCCGGCACCAAGGAGTGGGCTGACAAGTTCACCGAGGCCGGCGTCCCGATCGTCGGCGACGACATCAAGTCCCAGGTCGGCGCCACCATCACGCACCGCGTGATGGCGAAGCTGTTCGAAGACCGCGGTGTCCGTCTCGAGCGCACCATGCAGCTCAACGTCGGCGGCAACATGGACTTCAAGAACATGCTCGAGCGCGAGCGCCTGGAGTCGAAGAAGATCTCCAAGACGCAGGCCGTCACCTCGCAGATCCCCGACCGTGATCTCGGCGAGAAGAACGTCCACATCGGCCCGTCCGACTACGTCGCGTGGCTCGACGACCGCAAGTGGGCCTACGTCCGCCTCGAGGGCCGCGCGTTCGGCGACGTCCCGCTGAACCTCGAGTACAAGCTCGAGGTGTGGGACTCCCCGAACTCCGCCGGTGTCATCATCGACGCCCTGCGCGCTGCGAAGATCGCCAAGGACCGCGGCATCGGCGGCCCGATCCTGTCGGCCTCCAGCTACTTCATGAAGTCCCCGCCGGTCCAGTACTTCGACGACGAGGCCTACGCGAACGTCGAGAAGTTCATCAAGGGCGAGGTCGAGCGCTAGTCGCCCCAAGGGTCCTCCGGACACCTGGTCTTCGACCGCTCTTCCACCGAGGGTCCCCGGACGATGTGTCCGGGGACCCTCGGTGTGTGTGACCCTTGCCCTCATGCCCGTCGTAGGTGATCTGCGCGTACTCCTGCGCCTGAGGGACTTCCGCAACCTGCTCGCCGTGCGGCTGTTCTCGCAGGCGGCCGACGGCGTCTACCAGGTCGCGCTCGCCACATACGTGGTCTTCTCCCCCGAGAAGCAGACCTCGCCGGCGGCCATCGCCTCGGCCATGGCGGTGCTGCTGCTGCCCTACTCGGCCATCGGACCCTTCGCAGGGGTGCTGCTGGACCGGTGGCGCCGGCGCCAGGTCTTCCTCTACGGAAACCTGCTGCGGGCCCTGCTCGCCTGTGTGACCACCGTGCTGATCGTCGTCCACGTCCCCGACTGGCTCTTCTACGCCTCGGCCCTGTCCGTGACGGCGGTCAACCGCTTCGTCCTCGCCGGGCTCGCCGCGTCCCTGCCCCACGTCGTCAGCGCCGACCAGCTGGTCACCGCGAACGCCCTCTCACCCACCGCCGGCACGCTCGCGGCGGTCGCCGGAGGCGGGCTGGCCTTCCTCGTCCGGCTGCTGGCCTCGGGATCCAACGCCCTCGTTGTCCTGCTCGGCGCCACCCTCTACCTGTGCGCGGCCCTGGTCTCCCTCCGCCTGGCCATCGGGCTCCTGGGGCCCGACCACCGGGGCGGGCCCGAGCATCCCTCGCTCCTCGAAGGAATCGCCCTCACGGTCCGGGGCATGGCCGACGGCCTCAGGCACCTGGCCGGCCGCCGGGAGGCCGCGCGGGCGCTGACCGCGATGACCCTGATGCGGTTCTGCTACGGCGCCCTGACCGTGATGCTGCTGATGCTCTGCCGCTACTCCTGGTCGGACAACGAGTCCGACGGGCTGGCCCTGCTGGGTATCGCCGTCGGGGTGTCCGGGGCCGGATTCTTCGCGGCCGCCCTCGTCACCCCCTGGCTGGTGCACCGTCTCGGGCCGCTGGGCTGGATCGTCGTCTGCGCGGCGGCCTCGGCCGTGCTGGTGCCCGCGCTCGGGCTCTTCTTCGCGCCCGGACCGATGCTCGTCGCCGCCTTCGTCCTCGGCCTCGCCACCCAGGGCGCCAAGATCTCCACCGACACGGTCCTGCAGTCCCGGGTCGACGACGAGTTCCGGGGCCGGGTCTTCTCCGTCTACGACGTGCTCTTCAACATCGCCTTCGTCGGGGCGGCCGCCGTGGCCTCCCTCATGCTCCCCGCCAACGGCCGGTCCGTCGCCCTGCTCGTCAGCGTGGCCCTGCTCTACGCGGCCACGGCCGGCTTCCTGCGGCGGCGACGTTTCACGTGAAACACGAACGGTGGCGATGTTTCACGTGAAACATCGCCACCGTGGACCATGCATCAGGCCTGGGGAGCCTGGGCCGCCCACCACTCCTTGAGGGCCGCGACCGCAGCCTCGCGGTCCATCGGGCCGTTCTCCAGCCGCAGCTCCAGCAGGAACGCGTAGGCCTTGCCCACCGCCGGGCCGGGGCCGATCTCCAGGATCTGCTGGATCTCGTTCCCGTTCAGGTCGGGGCGGATCGCGTCCAGCTCCTCCTGCTCCTGGAGCTGCGCGATGCGCTCCTCCAGGCCGTCATAGGTGCGGGACAGCGCGTTGGCCTTGCGCTTGTTGCGCGTGGTGCAGTCCGACCGGGTCAGCTTGTGCAGCCGGTCGAGCAGCGGGCCCGCGTCGCGGACGTAGCGCCGGACCGCCGAGTCCGTCCACTCGCCGTCCCCGTACCCGTGGAAGCGCAGGTGCAGCTCCACCAGCCGGGACACGTCCTTGACCATCTCGTTGGAGTACTTCAGCGCCGTCATGCGCTTCTTGGTCATCTTCGCGCCGACCACCTCGTGGTGGTGGAAGGAGACGCGGCCGTCGCTCTCGAAGCGGCGGGTCCGGGGCTTGCCGATGTCGTGCAGCAGGGCGGCCAGCCGCAGCACCAGGTCCGGGCCGTCCTCCTCCAGGTCGATCGCCTGCTCCAGGACGATCAGCGAGTGGTCGTAGACGTCCTTGTGCCGGTGGTGCTCGTCACGCTCCAGCCGCAGGGCAGGCAGCTCCGGCAGGACCCGGTCGGCGAGACCGGTGTCCACCAGCAGGCCCAGGCCCTTGCGGGGGTGGGCGGACAGCAGCAGCTTGTTCAGCTCGCCCTGCACGCGCTCGGCCGAGACGATCTCGATCCGGTCGGACATCGCCTTCATGGCCGACACGACCTCCGGCGCAACCTCGAAGTCCAGCTGCGCGGCGAACCGTGCCGCGCGCAGCATGCGCAGCGGGTCGTCGGAGAAGGAGTCCTCCGGGGTCCCGGGCGTCCGCAGCACACCGGCGGCCAGGTCCTCCAGGCCTCCGTGCGGGTCCACGAACTCCTGCTCCGGGAGGGCCAGGGCCATGGCGTTGACGGTGAAGTCCCGGCGGACCAGGTCCTCCTCGATGGAGTCGCCGTAGGAGACCTCGGGCTTGCGCGAGGTCCGGTCGTACGCCTCGGAGCGGTACGTCGTGACCTCGATCTGGAACCCGTCGCGCTGCGCCCCGACGGTGCCGAAGGCGATGCCGACGTCCCAGAGCGAGTCCGCCCATGGCCGCATGATCTTCAGTACGGCCTCGGGGCGCGCGTCGGTGGTGAAGTCGAGGTCGTTGCCGAGACGCCCGAGCAGCGCGTCGCGGACGGACCCGCCGACCAGGGCGAGGCGGAAGCCAGCCTCCTGGAACCGGCGTCCGAGCTCGTCGGCGACAGGAGCGACCCGCAGCAGTTCACTGACCGCGCGGCGCTGCACCTGACTCAGGGCACTGGGGTTGTCTTCGTTGGCGTTCGGCACAACAGAAAAGGGTACGTGGCCCGCCCGGCGCGGGCTCCCCCGTTTCACCGCCACCCCGCCGTCGGCGGCCCGGGAAGCGGAACCGATCGTGTGGAGCAAGGCGCGGCACTCGCGCACAGCGCGCCTCGTTACCATGCGTGGACGCAGAACCGACGACCACTGACACTTCGAGGGACGGGCGAACGCGTGGCCGATGCGGCAGACATCCAGGGGGCGGCCTCCGCCCCTGCCCGGCGCCGCTGGCTGCGGCGGGCAGTGGTCCTGCTCAGCGGGACACCGGTGCTGGCCGCCCTGATCTACGCCCCCGCCCCGGCCGCGCACGCGGCCGATTCCCCGGTCGACGTCCAGCTGACCGAGGTGTCACCGAGCGCTCCGGTCAAGAGCGACACCCTCACGATCTCCGGCACCGTGGTCAACAACGGCTCGGAGACGATCAAGAACGCCCATGTGGGGCTGCGGGTCGGGCCCAGGCTTGGGGACCGGTCGGCGATCGGCGAGGTGTCGGACCGCAAGGGGTTCCGTCCCGGAGTGGACCCGGGGGAGATCGACTCGGCCTTCGCCGTGAAGTTCGACTCGCTGACCTCCAAGGTCGGCCAGCAGTTCACGATCAAGGTGCCGGTGAACAAGCTGGACCTGGGCGCGGACGGGGTCTACCAGCTCGGCGTCTCCCTTTCCGGGTCGACCGACAGCCGCCCGCACGAGCAGGTCCTGGGCATCCAGCGGACCTTCCTGCCCTGGCAGCCGGACCCGGCGGCCAAGCGGTCCTCGCTGACCTACGTGTGGCCGCTGATCTCCACCACGCACGTCACGGCGGAGACCGGCTCGGACGAGCTCCAGACCCCGGTCTTCCTCGACGACTCCCTCGCGGACGAGCTGCGGCCGGGCGGCCGCCTGGAGCGCATGGTCGCGCTCGGCAAGGACCTGCCCGTCACCTGGGTCATCGACCCCGACCTGCTCACCGCGGTCGACGCCATGACCAAGGGCTACCGGGTCCGCAGCTCCAACCCGGACGGCAAGCCCGTGCAGGGCAGGAACAGGGCCGTCGCCGAGCAGTGGCTGAGCGCCCTGGAGACCGCCGTACAGGGCAAGAAGGTCGTCGCGCTGCCCTTCGCCGACCCCGACATCGCCTCCCTCGCCCACCACGGCAAGGACGTCTCGGGCACCCTGGGCCAGCTGCGGCCCGCCACCGACAAGGCGAAGCAGGCCGTGGAGACGGTGCTGCACGTCCCCGCCTCCACCGACTTCTCCTGGCCGGTGGACGGCGCCATCGACCCCGCGATCGTCAACGTCGCCACCTCGGCCGGCGCGCACAACGTCCTGGCCCGCAGCGACAGCCTGCAGGAGACCGGTGCGCTCGGCTACACCCCGACGGCCGCCCGTCCCATCGGTGCGGGAACCACCGCCGTGGTGGCCGACGCGGACCTCTCCACCGCCTTCGAGGGCGACATGGCCACCGCCGGCAGCTCCACGCTCGCCGTGCAGCGGTTCCTGGCCCACAGCCTCGCCCTGAACCTGCAGAACAGCGACGAGCCGCGCAGCTACGTGGTGACCCCGCAGCGCCGGCCGACCGCCAGCCAGGCGGATTCGATGGCCGTCGCCCTGCGCGGGCTCCAAGCGGCCCGCTGGACCCAGCCCTCCGACCTGGAGGCGGCGGCCGCGGCGAAGCCCGACCCCGGCGCCGCGACCCAGGTGCCGGGCGCCGGCCAGTACCCGGAAGCACTGGCCAAGCAGGAGCTTCCGGTGTCCGCCTTCGAGAAGATCCGCACCACGCAGAGCACGCTCGACCACTTCAAGGTCATCCTCTCGGCGCCGGACCGCGTCGAGATCCCCTTCGGCAACACCACGAACCGGGAGATGTCGACCTCCTGGCGGGGCCGCCCCGAGGAGGCTGCCGCCTACCGCGACCAGGTGCAGGCCTACCTGATCGGGCTGACCGACAAGGTGAAGGTCGTCCCCAAGTCCGACGCCACCCTGTCCGGCCACAGCGCGACCATTCCCGTCAGCGTCCAGAACAGCCTCGTCCAGGACGTCCACAACCTCGTGCTGCGGGTGAAGTCCGCCAACCCGACCCGTCTGATGTTCGGCGACAGCGGCGAAGCGGAACAGGAAGTCACCGTTCAGGGCGGTCACAGCCAGACGGTAAAGTTCACCGCCAACGCCACCGCGAGTGGTCCGGTCGAGGTCAGCGCACGCCTGTACACCAAGGACGGCGTGCCGTACGGCAAGGAACGCAAGTTCACGGTCGAGGCCACCGAGATCACTCCCACCGTCATGCTCGTCATCGCCGGCGGTGTGCTCCTCCTCGTTCTGGCGGGCATCAAGATGTACGCCAGCCGCAAGCGCGTGGCCGCGCGAGCGGCCGCGGAGGAGGGCACGCAGCCGAGTGACGAGTCCACGGACACCGGACCGCAAAGCACCGAGGGGTCCGGCACGGGTGAGACAGTGGACCGTTGAGCGATGCCGTGGCCGTTCGGCCTGGGGACGATGAGGTGGGGTTGCGATGAACGCGCCGTACAACGGTGACCGCGCGCAGGGCACTGGCGGGCCTACGCCCTCCCAGGGCACTGCCCCGGGCGCTCCGGTGCCCGGGCAGGTTCCGGCGCCCGCGCCCGCACAGGACCACGACCCGTACGTCCAGGACGCCTACGACTACGACCCCTACCGGTCGCAGGACCTGTCGGCGCAGGACCCGGTGACCGAGGCCCTCTACGACCGGGCCTCGCACCCCCCGCCGCCGCCGGGCACCTACCAGGAGGCCGGTCCGCTCTACGGGGCTCCCCAGGCCCCCTCGGGCGCCCCCGACCCGCACATCTGGGCCCAGACCCCGCCGCCGGAGCCGGACGGCCCTTCCCGCCACCTGCCCTACGGCGACCACGCGGCGACGACGCAGTTCGTGGGAGTGGACTCGCTCGTGACCCGGGCGTCCGAGGAAGAGCCCGAGCCCGACGCCTTCACGCACCTCTACCGCGACCAGCAGGCCGCCCCCGGCGCCGCCGGCCCGTCCGCCGAGGACGCACCGGTCGCGGCCCCGGCACCGGCCAAGCCCGCCGGCAAGGCGGCCGGCCTGCTCAAGTCCAGCGCCCTGATGGCGGCCGGCACGATCGTCTCCCGCATCACCGGCTTCGGCCGCACCCTGGTGATCGCGGGTGCCATCGGCGTCGCCACCCTCAACGACTCCTACCAGGTCGCCAACACCCTGCCGACGATGATCTACGTCCTCGTCGGCGGCGGCGCCCTCAACGCCGTCTTCATCCCGCAGCTCGTGCGCGCGATGAAGAACGACGACGACGGTGGCGAGGCCTACGCCAACCGCCTGCTCACGCTCGTCATCACGCTGCTCGGCGCGGTCACCACCGTCTGCGTGCTCGCGGCCCCGCTGTTCATCCGCATGATGTCCCCGACGATCGCCGGCGACCCCAAGCGCCTCGACGTGGCGGTGGCCTTCGCCCACTACTGCCTGCCCACGATGTTCTTCATGGGCGTCCACGTGGTGCTCGGTCAGATCCTCAACGCCCGGGGCCGGTTCGGCGCGATGATGTGGACCCCGGTCCTCAACAACATCGTCGTCATCGCCACCTTCGGCGCCTTCATCTGGGCCTTCGGCGGCTTCACCACCTCCGGTGTCTCGGAGGCGACCATCACCGCCGAGGGCGTCCGCCTCCTGGGCATCGGCACCCTGCTCGGACTCGCCGTCCAGTCCCTCGCGATGCTGCCCTACCTGCGCGACGCCGGCTTCAAGCCGCGCCTGCGCTTCGACTGGAAGGGCCACGGCCTCGGCAAGGCGGCCGGCCTGGCCAAGTGGACGTTCTTCTTCGTCCTCGCCAACCAGATCGGCCTCGTCGTCGTCACCCAGCTCGCCACCGCGGCCGGCACCGCCGCCGAGAAGATGGGCCACGGCGGTACCGGTATCACCGCCTACAACTACGCGCTGCTGCTGTGGCAGATGCCGCAGGCCATCATCACCGTCTCCGTCATGACGGCCGTCCTGCCGCGCATCTCCCGTTCCGCGCACGACGGCGACGCCGCCGCGGTCCGCGACGACATCTCCTACGGCCTGCGCACCTCGGCCGTCGCCATCGTGCCCTGCGCCTTCGCCTTCCTCGCGCTGGGCGTCCCGATGGCCACCCTGCTCTACGCCAGTGCGGGCAAGGACGCCCTGAACATCGGCTACATCCTGATGGCCTTCGGCCTCGGCCTGATCCCCTACTCGGTCCAGTACGTGGTCCTGCGCGGCTTCTACGCCTACGAGGACACCCGGACCCCCTTCTACAACACGGTCATCGTCGCGGCGGTCAACGCCGGTGTCTCCGCCCTCGCCTATTTCGTGCTCCCGGCGCGCTGGGCCGTCGTCGGCATGGCCGCCGCCTACGGCCTCGGCTACGTGGTCGGCGTCGGCGTGGCCTGGCGCCGCCTCAAGGCCCGTCTCGGCGGGGACCTCGACGGCGCCCACGTCATGCGCACCTACACCCGCCTGATCGGCGCGTGCGTCCCGGCCGCCGTGGTGGCCGGCGCCGCCGCCTACGGGGTCATGCAGGTCCTGGGCAGCGGAGCCCTCGGTTCCCTCGCCGCGCTGGTCGCGGGCGGCATCGCCCTGGTAGCCGTGTTCCTCCTCGCCGCCAAGCGGATGCGGATCGAAGAGCTCAACTCCATGGTCGGAATGGTCCGCGGACGTCTGGGGCGCTGATGCGCACAACCGTCACCCCCCTTCGTGTGTCGTGCATAGCGGCGGACTGTGGGCACAATTGGCATGGCTTCGCAGACTGGCCGACAGCGCGCAACGGATGGGGAGGCAGGGACGACGGTGGCGGAACGTAGCACGGCTGCCGTCGACGTGGCCCACAACAGCGGCGAGCAGCCGCTGGCCGCAGATGCGGCCAAGGCCACGGCCGACGGGGTGGACGCCAAGAACGGAAAAGCCTCGGACGGACCCGTTCCCGAGAAGGACGGCGAGCGCGCGACCGCGGCACCCGCGGCCGCGCCGGAACTGCACAGCGGGCACAAGCTCGCGCGGCGCTATCGCCTGGAGGAGTGCGTCACCCGTCTGGACGGGTTCAGCAGCTGGCGCGCCATGGACGAGAAGCTGCGCCGCGCGGTGGGCGTCCACCTGCTGCCCGCGGACCACCCCAGGGCCCGCAGCGTCCTGGCCGCCGCCCGCTCCTCCGCCCTGCTCGGCGACCCCCGGTTCGTACAGGTCCTCGACGCCGTGGAGGAGAACGACCTCGTCTACGTGGTCCACGAGTGGCTGCCCGACGCGACCGAGCTGACCTCGGTCCTCGCCGCCGGCACCCTCGAGCCCCACGAGGCCTACCAGCTGGTCAGCCAGGTCTCCCAGGCCATGGCCGCCGCCCACCGCGAGGGCCTGGCCCACCTGCGCCTGACGCCCAGCGCAATACTGCGCACCTCCACGGGCCAGTACCGCATCCGCGGCCTCGCCGTGAACGCCGCCCTGCGCGGCATCACCAGCGACACCCCGCAGCGGGCGGACACCGAGGCCATCGGCGCGCTGCTGTACGCCTCCCTCACCCAGCGCTGGCCCTACGAGAACGACGCGTACGGCCTGCGCGGCCTGCCCAAGGGCGTCGGCCTGCTCGCCCCCGACCAGGTCCGCGCGGGCGTCCACCGGGGCCTCGGCGAACTCGCCATGCGCGCCCTCGCCAACGACGGCGCGACCGCGTCCCGCCAGGAGCCCGCCTGCACCAGCCCCGAGGAGCTGGCCAAGGCCGTCGCCGAGATGCCCCGCATCCGGCCGCCGGAGCCCGCCTTCACCGCGCCTCCGGAGTACCAGCACACCACCTACCAGCAGGGCACCTACGGCCGTCCCGCGCCGGTCGGCCTGCCGACCGCCCAGGCGGTCCAGCCCGTCCCCCCGCCGCCGCTGCAGAGCCGCACCGGGCGCGCCCTGAAGTGGGGCGTCGCCGCCCTGCTGATCGTCGCCCTGGGCCTCGGCAGCTGGCAGCTGGCCGACTCCCTCCTGGAGCACGGCAAGTCGGGCGGTGACAACACCCAGACCCAGCAGCAGGGCCCCAACGACGCCGCTCCGAAGAAGGAGCTCGCGCCGCTCTCCATCAAGGGCGCGAAGGAGTACGCGCCGGACGGCGTCCCGCAGACCGCGGGCGACGTCGGCAAGACGTACGACGGGGACCCGTCCAGCTACTGGCGGACCAAGAGCTTCTCCGACGGCCCCAAGATCGTGATCAAGCCCGGTGTCGGGATCGTCTACGACCTCGGCTCGGAGCAGGAGGTCAGCGAGGTCTCGATAGCGCTGAGGTACCCGGGCGACCACACCACCCTGACGCTCTACGCGGCGGAGTCGGCCGACTCGAAGAAGAAGATCACGGGCACGACCACCAAGGACAGCAGCGTCAAGCTGACCGTGGAGAAGCCGGTCAAGACCCGCTACGTGCTCCTGTGGATCACGGCCATGCCGTACTCGCCCCAGGACGGCTACAGCCGCGAGGGCTACAAGCAGGGCATCACGGACGTGCAGTTCAAGGGCTGACGCAGGCAGGGGAGGGAGCTCACCGTTGGACGACGCCGCGACCGGCGAGCACAGCGACCAGGATCTCCTTTCCCTGCACGTCGCCGGCGATCCCGACGCCTTCGGGGAGCTCGTACGGCGCCACCGCGACCGGCTCTGGGCCGTCGCGCTGCGCACCCTCGGCGACCGCGAGGAGGCCGCCGACGCCGTCCAGGACGCCCTAGTCTCCGCCTACCGGGCCGCCCACACCTTCCGGGGCGATTCCGCGGTCACCACCTGGCTGCACCGGATCACCGTCAACGCCTGTCTCGACCGCGCCCGCAAGGCAGCCTCCCGCCGGACCTCTCCCCTAGACGACACGGACCGCCTGGAGCGGCTGCTGGAGCCCCATGAGTCCGCCGAGGCACCCGCGGAGCGCCAGGACCTCCACCGCCAGCTCCTGGCCGCCCTCAGCACCCTCCCGGCCGAGCAGCGGGCCGCCCTCGTCCTCGTCGACATGCAGGGGTACCCCGTCGCCGACGCTGCCCGCATCCTCGACGTCCCCACCGGCACGGTGAAGAGCCGGTGTGCGCGGGGCCGGGCCAAACTCCTCCCGATGCTCACTCATCTGCGCACGAATGCCGGGGATAACACCACCTCGGAGCGGGGAAGGAACCGGACGCCGGGGACAGCCGTCCCACCTGCGGCAGACCCCAGGAATCCAGAACCGGATCCAGACGCTGTGAAGGGCGGAGGTGGACGACCGTGAGCCCCTCGACCGGCATGACCGGCACTGCCGGCACGACCTGGCACCCCGAGGTCTCGGAGATCTCCGACCTCACCGAAGGGCTGCTCTCCCCCTCCCGTACCGCCGAGGTGCGCAGCCACCTCGGGAACTGCGCGCTGTGCGCCGACGTGCTCGCCTCCCTGGAGGAGATCCGCTCCCTCCTCGGCACCCTCCCGGGGCCGCCGCGCATGCCCTCGTCCATCGCCGGCCGGATCGACGCGGCCCTTGCCGCCGAGGCGCTCCTCGACTCGACGACTCCCCGGGCCGAGGCCGCCGTCTCCGCACCACGTCCCGCAAGCGATGTTTCACGTGAAACATCGCCGACGACCACGGGCGGCTCGGGGCGGAGCGAGGCCCACCGGCCCACCGGTCACCCGTCTGGCCCAACCGGTCCCGGTCGTCGTCGCGCCCGGCGCCGGATCGCCGTCCTCACCGGGCTGGCCGGGGCGGCCGCCTGCGCGCTCGCCGTCATCCTCTTCAACGGACTGGGCGGCACCGGCTCGCACGACACCGCGACGCGCAATGACACGGCGAGGTCCTCCGCCGACTCCGCGACCCCCGGCGAGTACACCGCCCAGGGGCTCCGCCAGAGCGTCCGGCAGCTGCTCGCCGGCGAAGCCGCGGCGAACACCCCGAAGACCGCACCGGCTGAGACCGACAGGAGCATGGGGCTGCAGGAGACCTCCCCCGGGCTGGCTCCCGCCGACCGGCTCGCCTCTCCGGAGCCGGCCCCGGTCCCACCCTGCGTCCAGCAGGGCACCGGCCGCACCGAACCTCCGGTCGCCTCCGAGCGCGGCAGCTACCAGGGCACTCCCGTCTACCTCCTCGTGCTGCCCCATCCGGGGGACCCCGCCCGGGTGGACGCGTATCTCGTGCCCGCCGGCTGTGCGGACAATCCGGCACAGACACCGGACAAGCCCCTACTGACCAGCACATATCCCCGCAACTGACGGGATCACGGGGTGGCCCGCCGCGCGTTGCGGGACTGGAGGGGCCAAGCGGGGAATGTGCGCGCCGTAGGATCCGTTGGGTGGGGTGAGAGTCCGCACCGGCCCCCGGTAGGCAGCACGAAGTCCGCAGAGACGAGGAAAGAACCCGTGAGCGACGTACGAAACGTGATCATCATCGGCTCCGGGCCGGCCGGTTACACGGCCGCCCTGTACACCGCACGCGCTTCGCTCAACCCCCTGGTCTTCGAAGGTGCCGTCACCGCCGGCGGCGCGCTCATGAACACCACCGAGGTCGAGAACTTCCCCGGCTTCCGGGACGGCATCATGGGCCCGGACCTCATGGACAACATGCGCGACCAGGCCGAGCGCTTCGGCGCCGAGCTCGTACCGGACGACGTCGTCGCCGTGGACCTCACCGGTGAGATCAAGACCGTCACGGACACCGCCGGCACGGTGCACCGCGCCAAGGCCGTCATCGTCACGACCGGCTCCCAGCACCGCAAGCTCGGTCTGCCCAACGAGGACGCCCTCTCCGGACGCGGTGTCTCCTGGTGCGCCACCTGTGACGGGTTCTTCTTCAAGGACCAGGACATCGCCGTCGTCGGCGGCGGCGACACCGCGATGGAGGAGGCCACCTTCCTCTCCCGGTTCGCCAAGTCCGTCACGATCGTCCACCGCCGTGACAGCCTGCGCGCCTCCAAGACCATGCAGGACCGCGCCTTCGCCGACCCGAAGATCAAGTTCGCCTGGGACAGCGAGGTCGCCGAGATCCACGGCGAGCAGAAGCTCTCCGGCCTCACCCTGCGCAACACCAAGACCGGTGAGACCTCCGAGCTGCCCGTGACCGGCCTCTTCATCGCCGTCGGACACGACCCGCGCACCGAGCTGTTCACCGGCCAGCTCGACCTGGACGACGAGGGCTACCTCAAGGTCGACGCCCCCTCGACGCGCACCAACGTCACCGGTGTGTTCGGCGCCGGCGACGTCGTGGACCACACCTACCGTCAGGCGATCACCGCGGCCGGCACCGGCTGCTCCGCCGCCCTCGACGCGGAGCGCTTCCTCGCGGCGCTCTCGGACGCCGAGCCGGCGGCCGCGACCGTCTGACCCGGCTCCGTCCGACCCGGCTCCATCCCCACACCCCACACCCCGTAGAAAAGAAGGAGGCCGCAGTGGCCGGCACCCTCAAGAACGTGACCGACGCGGACTTCGACGACGTCGTCCTGCGCAGCGACAAGCCCGTCCTGGTGGACTTCTGGGCCGAGTGGTGCGGCCCGTGCCGCCAGATCGCGCCTTCGCTGGAGGCGATCGCCGCCGAGCACGGCGACCAGATCGAGATCGTGAAGCTCAACATCGACCAGAACCCGGGCACCGCGGCCAAGTACGGCGTCATGTCCATCCCGACCCTGAACGTCTACCAGGGCGGCGAGGTCGTGAAGACCATCGTCGGTGCCAAGCCCAAGGCCGCCATCCTGCGCGACCTGTCGGACTTCGTCGAGGTCCAGGCCTGATCAGCCGCTCCGCGCGGTCGGCAGTGACCACGTGAAACGGGGCCGCCCCTGAAGGGGCGGCCCCGTTCGCATGTCCGGCGGGCCCGGACGCGCTCACAGCGGGCGAAGGGCCGGTTCCTTGCGGGCCCGGGCTCCGCCCAACAGGCGGTCCAGGGCCAGCTCCACGTCTTCCTTCCACGACAGCGTCGTGCGCAGCTCCAGCCTCAGCCGCGGGTGGGACGGGTGGGGACGTACGGTCTTGAAGCCCACCGACAGCAGGTGCTCGGCCGGCAGCAGACAGGCGGGCCGCTCCCAACGCGCTTCACCGAACGCCTCGATCGCCTTGAACCCCCGTCGCAGCAGGTCCTTCGCGACCGTCTGGACCATCACCCGCCCCAGGCCCTGCCCCTGATACCCCGGCATGATCCATCCGGTGATCAGCTGCACCGCGTCCGGGGAGACCGGGCTCGTCGGGAAGGAAGCGGCCCTCGGCACATAGGCGGGCGGGGCGTACATCACGAACCCGACCGGGACCTCGTCCACGTAGACCACACGGCCGCAGGAGCCCCAGTCGAGGAGGACGGACGAGATCCAGGCCTCTTTCTCCAGCTCCGGAGTACCCGCCTTCACGGCGGCCTCGCCGGTGACGGGATCCAGCTCCCAGAACACACAGCTCCGGCAACGCCTGGGCAGGTCCTGGAGGTTGTCCAGCGTAAGCGGTACCAGCCGACGACCCATGCCCACATCGTAAGCACTGCCCCCTGCTTCTTCGAGTGTGGACATCTCGAAGAAGCAGGGGGCAGCGAGGCGCACGAGCCCGGGGTACTACTCCCCGGAGAGGCCCTGTTCGAGGACGCGGCCCTCACCCGGGGCCAGCGTTCCCAGGATGCGCTCCAGGTCCTCCATCGAGGCGAACTCGACGGTGATCTTGCCCTTCTTCTGGCCCAGATCCACCTTCACCCGGGTCTCGAAACGGTCGGACAGACGGGTCGCCAGTTCGCTGAGCGCCGGGGAGACGCGGGCCCCGGCACGCGGGCCCTTGGGCTTCACGGTGCTCGACGGCTCCGAGCCCATCAGCTGGATGATCTCCTCGACCGAGCGCACCGACAGCCCCTCGGCCACGATCCGCTCGGCGAGACGGAGCTGCTCCCCGAAGTCCTCCACGGACACGAGCGCCCGTGCATGACCCGCCAGCAGCACGCCGGAGGCCACCTTGAGCTGCACGTCGGGCGAGAGCCTCAGCAGCCGCAGAGTATTGGTGACCTGCGGACGCGAGCGCCCGATCCGGTCCGCCAGCTGGTCGTGCGTGCAGTTGAACTCCTTGAGGAGCTGGTCGTACGCGGCAGCCTCCTCCAGCGGGTTCAGCTGCACGCGGTGCAGGTTCTCCAGGAGGGCGTCCAGCAGGAGCTTGTCGTCGTCCGTCGCCCGGATGATCGCGGGGATGGACTCCAGCCCCGCCTGCCCGCAGGCGCGGAAACGGCGCTCGCCCATGATCAGCTCATAGCGGCCGGGATCCGTCTCCCGGACCACCACCGGCTGGAGCAGGCCCACCGTCTGGATCGAGGTCACCAGCTCGGCCAGCGCGTCCTCGTCGAGGTGCTGCATGTTGCGCGGCTGCTTCGGGTTCGGCGAGATCGCGTCCAGCGGAAGCTCCGCGAACGTCGCTCCCGCCACCTCGTTGCTCGCCGGCTGGACCGCCGCCGTCTCCACCGGCACCGTTTCACGTGAAACATCCGCCTGGACCAACGCGGCGAGCTTCGCCGCGGCGATCCCCCGCTCGGACTGGAGCACCGGCACCGCCGACGGGTTCGTCGACCCGGTACCCACCACCGGCGTCTTCTCCTGGGGAGCGGACGGAATCAGCGCGCCGAGCCCCCGCCCCAGACCCCTACGTCGCTCGCTCACTGGATCCCCTCCGCCACACTCTGCGTGCTGTTCATGCCCGCGCCCAGATGGGCGTGCTGGGCGTCGTAATGGATTCCGGCCCCCCGCAGCGCGATCTCCCTCGCTGCTTCCAGGTAGGAAAGGGCGCCGCTGGAACCCGGGTCGTACGTGAGAACCGTCTGCCCGTAGCTCGGAGCCTCGGAGATGCGCACCGACCGCGGGATGCTCGTACGCAGCACCTCCTTGCCGAAGTGGGTGCGCACCTCGTCCGCCACCTGTGAGGCCAGCCGCGTCCTGCCGTCATACATCGTCAGCAGGATCGTCGAGACGTGCAGGGCCGGGTTCAGGTGGGCCCGCACCAGGTCGACGTTGCGCAACAGCTGCCCCAGACCTTCCAGCGCGTAGTACTCGCACTGGATGGGGATCAGCACCTCCGCGCCGGCCACCATGGCGTTCACCGTCAGCAGGCCCAGCGAGGGCGGGCAGTCGATGAGGATGTAGTCGAGCGGCTGCTCGTACGCCTGGATCGCCCGCTGGAGACGGCTCTCACGGGCCACCAGCGACACCAGCTCGATCTCCGCGCCGGCGAGGTCGATCGTGGCCGGGGCGCAGAAGAGCCCCTCCACGTCCACCACCGGCTGGACGACCTCCAGCAGGGGCCGGCTGTCCACGAGCACGTCGTAGATGGACGGCACGTCCGCGTGGTGGTCGATGCCCAGCGCGGTGGAGGCGTTGCCCTGCGGGTCGAGGTCGATGACCAGGACGCGCGCACCGTGCAGGGCCAGAGAGGCCGCCAGGTTCACGGTCGTCGTGGTCTTGCCGACGCCGCCCTTCTGGTTGGCCACGACCATGATCCGGGTCTGTGCGGGCCGCGGCAGGGCGGCGCCGGTGTGCCCCAGGGACTCGATCGCCTGCTGGGCGGTGCGGGCGAGCGGGGTGTCCTCGATGTCGTCGTTGTCCACGAGGGGCGGGGACGATGTTTCACGTGAAACATCCTCACCCGGCGATTCAGAGCGGGGACCGGGGACCGGATCGGCCATCGGCCCCGCGAGGTTGGCGTCGGACCGCACGGTGTCACTCTCCTCGGCAGCGGGCTCGCGATGAACAGAGCCTGCCATGCCACCCGGGTCGCGAACCAGCGGGGCCCGTACTCCTGTGGATGAATCCACCGTTGTGGACAACTCCGTCACCCCCGCGTCCTTGCGGGGGCGGGGGGCCGCAGCAGCACGGCCGCGGCTGATGATTCCGTGCAGCAGAGAGCGACGTTTCACGTGAAACACGATGCCCGGACGGAGTCTTCAGCCCGCTACGACACTCCGAAATCCATACCTATAGGGCCCAACCCGCCCCAAAACGCACCGCCGGCGGCGGCTTCAGCGGCGCCTGCGCGCGCGCCCCACCCGTGCCGCCTTAGCCCGCTTGGCCGCGAACCTCACCCCACCGGGGCTTTCTCCGACCTCCACCCGGACCACCGTCGACATCGGGTCGACGATGCCCTCGCCCACGTGGAGCACCGAGGTCTTCACCACACCCAGCTTGGTCAGCGCGACCTTCGCCGAGACCAGTTCTTCCTCCGCGGTGTCGCCCTTCAGGGCCAGCATCTCGCCGTAAGGACGCAGCAGCGGTACGCCCCAGCCCGCGAGCCGGTCCAGGGGTGCCACGGCGCGGGCCGTCACCACGTGCACCGGCTGGAGCTTGCCGAGCACCTCTTCTGCCCGGCCGCGCACCACGGTGACGTGGTCCAGCCCGAGCAGCTCCACGGCTTCCTGCAGGAAGTTCGTCCTGCGCAGCAGGGGCTCCAGCAGGGTGATCTTCAGGTCCCGGCGCACCAGGGCGAGCGGGATGCCGGGCAGGCCGGCGCCCGAGCCCACGTCGCAGACGGTGACGCCCTCCGGCACCACCTCGGAGAGCACCGCACAGTTCAGCAGGTGCCGCTCCCACAGCCGGGGAACCTCACGCGGCCCGATCAGGCCCCGCTTGACCCCCGCGTCCGCCAGCAGCTCCGCGTACCGCACCGCTTCCGGGAAAAACTCACCGAACACCGCGCGCGCCTCTTCGGGCGCCGGGGGCGCCTCCTCAGGCGCCGCGGGAAGCTCCGCTGCCTCCGTCACGGGGACCGTCCTTCCGTACAGAACCGCTCACGCCAAAACCGTGTCGTTCAACCGTGTCGTTCAACTGCCAGGCTTACAAACTTCGGCCCCGCCTGCGACACAGGCGGGGCCGACACACAACGTTCCGGTCAGGCCGGGAGCACGACGACGAAGCGCTGCGGCTCCTCGCCCTCGGACTCGCTCTTCAGACCGGCCGCCGCCACGGCGTCGTGGACGACCTTGCGCTCGAAGGGGGTCATCGGGGCCAGCTTCAGCGGCTCGCCCGAGGCCTTCACGTCCGCGGCGGCCTTGGCGCCCAGCGCGGCCAGCTCCTCGCGCTTCTTCGCCCGGAAGCCCGCGATGTCCAGCATCAGCCGGCTGCGGTCGCCGGTCTCCCGGTGCACGGCGAGGCGGGTCAGTTCCTGGAGGGCCTCCAGGACCTCACCGTCGCGGCCCACGAGCTTCTGCAGATCGCGGCCGCCCGAGTCGCTGACGATCGACACCGCGGCACGGTCGGCCTCGACGTCCATGTCGATGTCGCCGTCCAGGTCGGCGATGTCCAGCAGACCCTCAAGGTAGTCGGCCGCGATCTCACCCTCCTGCTCGAGGCGGGTCAGGGTGTCGCCACTCTCAGCGGCGGCGGTGGTGGTGCCTTCCGTCACGGGAGGGACTCCTTCTACTTCTTGGAGGGCTTGCTGGGGGGCGTCTGACGCTTGGACTTCGGCTGCCGCTTCGGCTGCTGCCGCTTCGTGGCGACACCGCCGCTCGCCGCGTCCGAGTCGGCCGTGGCCTCAGAACTCTTGATCACGGAGCCGTCCGCCTGCGCGGCCATGCCCTGCTTCGTCAGCGCGGTGATGAACTTCCGCTCGTTGTCGTTGCGGTCCGGGCCCTTGGCCACGATCGCCGCGACGATCTTCTTCTTGCCCCGGCCCTTGACGTCTCCGTGGGTGGTGACGTGCTTCAGCAGACGGGTCAGGTACTGGTCCTGGGCCTTGCTGCCCGGCGTCGGGTTCTGGTTGATCACGTACATCTGCTGGCCCATGGTCCACACGTTGGTGGTCAGCCAGTAGACGAGGACGCCGACGGGGAAGTTGATGCCCATGACCGCGAAGATCACCGGGAAGATGTACATCAGCATCTTCTGCTGCTGCATGAACGGCGTCTTGACCGAGAGGTCGACGTTCTTCTGCATCAGCTGGCGCTGCGTGTAGAACTGCGACAGCGACATCAGGACGATCATGACCGCGGTCACGATGCGCACGTTGGTGATCGAGGCGTCCAGGGCCGCGACCTTCTCAGCGCTGTCCATGAACTTGGCGGCCAGCGGGGCACCGAAGATGTGCGCCTGGCGGGCGCTCTCCAGCAGCGGCTGGTTGATCACGCCGATGGTCTTGCCGTTGGCGATGCTCGCGAGCACGTGGTACAGCGCGAAGAAGAACGGCGACTGCGCCAGGATGGGAAGGCACGAGGAGAGCGGGTTGGTACCCGTCTCCTTGTACAGCTTCATCATCTCTTCGGACTGACGCTGCTTGTCGTTCTTGTAGCGCTCCTGGATCGCCTTCATCTTCGGCTGGAGCGCCTGCATGCCTCGCGTCGCCTTGATCTGCTTCACGAAGAGCGGGATCAGACAGATGCGGATCAGGACCACCAGGGACACGATGGACAGGCCCCAGGCCCATCCACTGTCCGCACCGAAGATCGCGCCGTAGACACTGTGGAACTGGACGATGATCCACGACACGGGTGTGGTGATAAAGCTGAACAGACTGGCAATCGTGTCCACTAATCAGGCTCCTTGAGCATTGCGAGATCTACGCAACGCACTGCGCAGCTGCTCGTGCCAACGCGGGCGTTTCCGGGGTGGGACATGATCCACACCACCCGGGGACCACGGATTGCACCGCAGGATCCGCCAGGCGGTCAGAGCCGTCCCCTTCACCGCACCATGCCGGTCGATGGCCGTGAACCCGTAGTGCGAACACGACGGGTAGTAGCGGCACACCGGCCCGAGCAGCGGACTGATCGTCCACTGGTACAGCTTGATCAAAGCGAGCAGCGGGTACTTCATCGAGCCACGCCTCCCAGCAGCCGCGCCAAGGCGGCGTCCAGGTCACGGGCCAGCTCGTCGACGCCGGCGTCAGCGGCTCCGGGCAGGGCCCGCACCACCACCAGGCTACCGGCGGGCAGCTGGGCCAGCCGATCACGCACGAGATGCCGGAGCCGGCGCTTGACCCGGTTGCGGACGACCGCGATGCCGACAGCCTTGCTGACGACGAAACCCGCACGCGGCGAGGGATCGACATCCCCCGGCTCGTGCGGGTCCGTTGCACCGCTTGTACGTAGGTGGACGACGAGGAGCGGGCGACCGGCCCGGCGTCCTCGGCGCACCGCGCTCGCGAAGTCCTCGCGCCGCCTCAGCCGATTTTCGGGAGACAGCACGACGTCACGACCTGCGCGTTGTTACGCGGAAAGGGCGGCGCGGCCCTTGCTGCGACGGTTCGCGAGGATCGCGCGACCGGCACGGGTACGCATCCGCAGACGGAAGCCGTGGGTCTTGGCGCGACGGCGGTTGTTCGGCTGGAAGGTGCGCTTGCTCACTCGGGGGCTCCAGAGAATGAATCGTTGTGGCGGTACATCGCCTGGCTGTCACCGTGCGCCCACGAGGAACTCGCGTGTTCGCCCGAGTGGACACCGCTAAATGATCACAATCAGTGATCTTCGCCCATCGGTAGGCAGGCGGCAGCAGCCATCGACAACTCGACCTCGTTACGGTACGCGCGGCTACGCCATCCGGTCAAACCGAGCGTCCCCTGCCCCACACTGTGCACAGGCTGTGGACAACGACTTGAACCCTACCCACCGGCCTGACTACCGTTGCCTGATCCCGGATTTTTTGTCCCGACCGTCCCAAAGAACCACACATTCGTGGGACCGGGACCTGTGAGAGAGCGTGCTCTGTGGCTGACGTACCTGCCGATCTTGCCGCAGTGTGGCCACGCGTGCTCGAGAAGCTGCTCGGGGAGGGCCAGCAGGGGATCGAGCCCAAGGACAAGCAGTGGGTGGAACGATGCCAGCCGCTGGCCCTCGTGGCCGACACCGCCCTGCTCGCCGTGCCCAATGAATGGGGCAAGCGGGTCCTGGAGGGCCGTCTCGCCCCGCTCATCAGCGACGCCCTGAGCCGCGAGTGCGGCCGGCCGATCCGGATCGCCATCACCGTGGACGACTCCGCGGGCGAGCCCGCGCCGTCGGCCCCGCCCGCCCCCTCCCCGCGCGAGGGCTACGAGCCGTACGGCGGCCAGCGCCCCGGCGCCGGTCCCGGCGAGGACCAGCTCCCCACCGCGCGCCCCGCCTACCCGGAGTACCAGCAGCCCCGCCAGGAGCCCGGCTCCTGGCCCCGCGGCGGCCAGGACGAGTACGGCTGGCAGCAGCAGCGCCTCGGCGGCTTCCCCGAGCGCGACCCCTACGCCACCCCGCAGCCCGGCTACCTCCAGCAGCCCGAGCCCGGCGGGTACGACCAGGGCGGCTACGAGCAGCAGAAGTACGAGCAGCCCGGCTACGAGTCCTCCTCTTCTTACGAACCCCAGAAGTACGAGCCCCAGAAGTACGACTCCCCGTCGTACGAATCCCAGCCGTACGAGCCCCAGGGCTACGAGCCGCAGCAGTACGAACAGCCGTCCCCGCGCCCCGCGCCCGGCCGGCCTACGCCCGCACCGCCCCCGTCGGCACCCTCCGGCGGCTCCACCTCGGGCCCGCTGGAGCCGACCGCCCGGCTGAACCCCAAGTACCTCTTCGACACCTTCGTCATCGGCGCCTCCAACCGCTTCGCGCACGCCGCCGCGGTGGCCGTCGCCGAGGCGCCGGCGAAGGCGTACAACCCCCTCTTCGTCTACGGGGAGTCGGGCCTCGGCAAGACGCACCTGCTGCACGCCATCGGGCACTACGCGCGGAGCCTCTACCCCGGCACCCGCGTGCGGTACGTGAGCTCGGAGGAGTTCACCAACGAGTTCATCAACTCCATCCGCGACGGCAAGGGCGACGCCTTCCGCAAGCGGTACCGGGAGATGGACATCCTGCTCGTCGACGACATCCAGTTCCTCGCGAGCAAGGAGTCGACGCAGGAGGAGTTCTTCCACACCTTCAACACGCTCCACAACGCCAACAAGCAGATCGTGCTCTCCTCCGACCGGCCGCCCAAGCAGCTCGTCACCCTGGAGGACCGGCTCCGCAACCGCTTCGAGTGGGGCCTGATCACCGACGTCCAGCCGCCCGAGCTGGAGACGCGGATCGCGATCCTGCGCAAGAAGGCCGTCCAGGAGCAGCTCAACGCCCCGCCGGAGGTACTGGAGTTCATCGCCTCCCGCATCTCGCGCAACATCCGCGAGCTGGAGGGGGCGCTGATCCGCGTCACCGCCTTCGCGAGCCTGAACCGGCAGCCGGTGGACCTCGGGCTCACCGAGGACGTCCTCAAGAACCTGATTCCGGGCGGCGAGGACAGCGCGCCCGAGATCACCGCCTCCGACATCATGGCGGCCACCGCCGACTACTTCGGGCTGACCGTGGACGACCTGTGCGGCTCCTCGCGCAGCCGGGTCCTCGTCACCGCCCGGCAGATCGCCATGTACCTGTGCCGGGAGCTCACCGACCTGTCGCTGCCGAAGATCGGCGCCCAGTTCGGCGGGCGGGACCACACCACCGTCATGCACGCGGACCGCAAGATCCGCGCCCTGATGGCGGAACGGCGCTCGATCTACAACCAGGTCACGGAGCTCACCAACCGCATCAAGAACGGCTGACTCGGGCCCCACGGGGGCCGGCTGGCGGTCCCTCAAACCTCACGACAGGGCGCTTCCGGATCGAACCGGGGGCGCCCTTCTTCGTCCGTGCGCCCCTGCTCTGTTCGAATGCGCCCCCGGAAGGACCCGTCATCCACAGATTCCCCGGTTTTCTTCCGTCCACAGCCTGAGGACAGTCCCCATCGCCCACAATCTGTCCACAGGGGTGGCTGTTGAGGAACCATCAGGGCAGGTCAGCCCCCTGTGGAATTGTGCGCAAGCGTCATCCACAGGCTGTGGACAGAAAAATCATCCACAGGCTCATCCACTCCTCTGTCCACCGCAGACCCACAGGTTCCCGCATCCTGTGCACAGGTTCCCGACGGTTCTCCACACCGTTGTCCACTGTTCGGCAACCACACACCCCCGGTCACCGCCCCGAGTGAAAGCGGTCACACGGATGTCGACGTTTGGTCTGTGGACTTCTGGGGAAAAGCTGGGGACACACCTGTGGAGTAGTGAGGGTCACCTGGGGACGGCCTGTGCAGAACTTTCCGTTCTCCACAGACACCCCCGGTTGTCCACCGGTCCCACCCACAGGGTGTGGGGATAAAAAACGAGGGCTGACCTGCGAGAACGGGCTTATCCACCGTTTCCACAGGCCCTACTACTACCCCCATGGAGAGTTAGGCCGGTTTCGGTTTTCAAGCGGGTCCTGTGCACAACTCGCCGGACGGCCGTCCCGCCTCCTCGCTCCCGACTTGACCGCCAGCCGCGACGACTGTCGGCGCCGTACGTCAGACTGGTCCCCGGCATCGGTCGAGGCATCGACGGGCCGACGACGAAGGCCGACGGACGAGCGAGCAACAGCAGGAGGCGGTTCCGGTGAAGATCCGGGTGGAGCGCGACGTACTCGCGGAGGCGGTGGCCTGGGCTGCACGCAGCCTCCCGGCCCGGCCGCCGGTGCCCGTGCTCGCGGGCCTGCTGCTGAAGGCCGAGGAGGGCACCCTGTCCCTCTCCGGCTTCGACTACGAGGTCTCGGCCCGCGTCTCCGTCGAGGCGGACGTGGAGGAGGACGGCACCGTCCTCGTCTCCGGCCGGCTCCTCGCCGACATCTGCCGCGCCCTCCCCAACCGCCCGGTGGAGATTTCCACAGACGGTGTACGGGCGACCGTGGTCTGCGGCTCCTCGCGGTTCACACTCCACACCCTGCCTGTGGAGGAGTACCCGGCGCTCCCGCAGATGCCGACCGCGACCGGCACCGTGCCGGGCGAGGTCTTCGCCTCCGCCGCCGCACAGGTAGCCATCGCCGCCGGCCGTGACGACACGCTGCCCGTGCTGACCGGTGTCCGCATCGAGATCGAGGGCGACCGCGTCACCCTGGCCTCCACCGACCGCTACCGCTTCGCGGTCCGCGAGTTCCTGTGGAAGCCGGAAAACCCGGAGGCCTCGGCCGTGGCCCTGGTGCCCGCCAAGACCCTCCTGGACACCGCCAAGTCCCTGACCAGCGGCGACACCGTCACCCTGGCGCTCTCCGGCTCCGGCCAGGGCGAGGGCCTCATCGGCTTCGAGGGCGCGGGCCGCCGCACCACCACCCGCCTGCTCGAAGGCGACCTGCCGAAGTACCGGACCCTCTTCCCGACGGAGTTCAACTCCGTCGCCGTGATCGAGACCGCCCCGTTCGTCGAGGCCGTCAAGCGCGTGGCCCTGGTCGCCGAGCGCAACACGCCGGTCCGCCTCAGCTTCGAGCAGGGCGTGCTGATCCTGGAAGCGGGTTCCAGCGACGATGCACAGGCTGTGGAGCGCGTCGACGCGAACCTGGAGGGCGACGACATCTCGATCGCCTTCAACCCCACCTTCCTGCTGGACGGCCTGAGCGCCATCGACTCGCCCGCCGCCCAGCTCAGCTTCACCACGTCCACCAAGCCCGCGCTGCTCAGCGGCCGGCCCGCGGTGGACGCGGAGGCCGACGAGGCCTACAAGTACCTGATCATGCCGGTCCGCCTCTCCGGCTGACCCGCTCCCGCCGTACACCGGCACCGGGCCCGGTCTCGCAGCCGCGAGTGCCGGGCCCGGTGCCGTCCGGAGCGGCCCGCGGCCATGGCCCGGCGTAGGCTCGGACCCGGCGGGCGACCCAGGAAAAACGACCGGAACCCACCGGTACCGGGGAAGCCCCGTACAGACGGCCCCAACGCTTAAGGAACCCACCTGATGGAGCTCGGTCTCGTCGGTCTCGGCAAGATGGGCGGCAACATGCGCGAGCGCATCCGCCGCGCAGGCCACACCGTCATCGGATACGACCGCAACCCGGACCTCGCCGATGTCCACAGCCTGCAGGAGCTTGTGGACAGCCTGCAGTCCCCCCGCGTCGTGTGGGTGATGGTCCCGGCCGGGGCCGCGACGCAGTCCACCGTCGACGAGCTGGCCGAGCTGCTCTCCCCCGGCGACATCGTCGTCGACGGCGGCAACTCGCGCTGGACCGACGACGAGAAGCACGCCGAGGAGCTGAAGGC
Organism: Streptomyces sp. NPDC044002; assembly: GCF_056434525.1. NCBI lineage: Bacteria > Bacillati > Actinomycetota > Actinomycetes > Kitasatosporales > Streptomycetaceae > Streptomyces > Streptomyces sp. NPDC044002. The sequence continues at coordinate 21,832 of NZ_JBWKEZ010000006.1, read as the reverse complement.
CAAGGGCATCGGCTTCGTCGACTGCGGCGTCTCCGGCGGCGTCTGGGGCCTGGAGAACGGCTACGCGCTGATGTACGGCGGCGACGAGAAGGACGTCGCCGTGGTCCAGCCGATCTTCGACGCCCTCAAGCCCGAGGGCGACTTCGGCTCCGTGCACGCCGGCAAGGTCGGCGCGGGCCACTTCGCGAAGATGGTCCACAACGGCATCGAGTACGCCATGATGCAGGCCTACGCCGAGGGCTGGGAGCTCCTGGAGAAGGTCGACTCGGTCACCGACGTCCGCGAGGTCTTCCGGTCCTGGCAGGAGGGCACGGTCATCCGTTCCTGGCTGCTGGACCTCGCCGTCAACGCGCTGGACGAGGACGAGCACCTGGACCAGCTCAAGGGCTTCGCCCAGGACTCGGGCGAGGGCCGCTGGACCGTCGAGGCGGCCATCGACAACGCCGTCCCGCTGCCGGCGATCACGGCCTCGCTGTTCGCCCGGTTCGCGTCCCGCCAGGACGACTCGCCGCAGATGAAGATGATCGCCGCGCTGCGCAACCAGTTCGGCGGCCACGCGGTCGAGAAGAAGTAAGGCACCACAGCAACACAGCAACACCGCACCACAGAGCACAGCAGGAAGCCGGGGGAGGTCGGCGCCGTATGCACGTATCGCATCTCTCGTTGGCCGACTTCCGCTCGTACGCCCGGGCCGAGGTCCCCCTCGCCCCGGGCGTCACGGCTTTCGTGGGCCCCAACGGCCAGGGCAAGACGAACCTCGTCGAGGCCATCGGCTACCTGGCCACCCTGGGCAGCCACCGCGTCTCCTCGGACGCCCCGCTCGTCCGCATGGGCGCCGACCGGGCGGTCATCCGCGCCGCCGTCACCCAGGGCGAACGACAGCAGCTGGTCGAGCTCGAACTGAACCCGGGCCGCGCCAACCGCGCCCGCATCAACCGGTCCTCGCAGGTCAGACCCCGCGACGTGCTGGGGATCGTACGCACGGTGCTGTTCGCCCCGGAGGACCTCGCCCTGGTCAAGGGCGACCCCGGCGAGCGGCGCCGCTTCCTCGACGAGCTCGTGACGGCCCGCTCCCCGCGGATGGCGGCGGTCCGGTCCGACTACGAGCGCGTCCTCAAGCAGCGCAACACCCTCCTGAAGTCCGCCGCCATGGCCCGCCGCCACGGCGGCCGCTCCATGGACCTGTCCACCCTCGACGTGTGGGACCAGCACCTCGCGCGCGCCGGCGCCGAGCTCCTCGCCCAGCGCCTCGACCTGATCGCCACCCTGCTGCCGCTCGCCGACAAGGCGTACGAGCAGCTCGCGCCCGGCGGCGGCCCGCTCGGGCTCGCGTACAAGTCCTCCGCCGGCGACCCGGTCGACAGCGGCGCCGCCCGCACCCGCGAGGAGCTCTACGAGGTCCTGCTCGGCGCCCTGTCCCAGGTCCGCAAGCAGGAGATCGAGCGCGGGGTGACCCTGGCCGGCCCGCACCGCGACGACCTCCTGCTGCGCCTCGGCGAACTCCCGGCCAAGGGGTACGCCAGCCACGGCGAGTCCTGGTCGTACGCGCTGGCCCTGCGCCTGGCCTCGTACGAGCTGCTGCGCTCGGAGGGGGCGGAGCCGGTGCTGATCCTCGACGACGTCTTCGCGGAGCTGGACGCCCGCCGGCGCGAGCGGCTCGCGGAACTGGTGGCCGGCGGCGAACAGGTACTGGTGACGGCGGCGGTCGACGACGACGTCCCGGGCGTGCTGACGGGCACCCGCTTCGGGGTGTCCGGCGGTGAGGTGACCCGGCTGTGAACGACGGCGAGCGGCACGAGCGCAAGACTCCGGAGCCCTCCGGGGTGGACCTGGCCCGCCAGGCCCTCGCGGCCGCGCGCGAGCAGGCCCGCGCGCGGGGCAACGCCGTGGGCGGCAAGCAGCGCCGGCAGCAGCCCGGGCTGCGCTCGGGGGCCCGCGCCGACGGCCGGGACCCGATGCCGCTGATGGCCGCCCTGGACCGGCTGCGCACCGAGCGCGGCTGGGAGATGCCGATCGCGGTCGCCGGGGTGATGGAGCGCTGGGCGGAGATCGTCGGCCCGGAGATCGCGGCGCACTGTGAACCGGAGCGCTACGAGGAGCGTGAACTCCTCGTGCGGTGCGATTCCTCGGCCTGGGCCGCGCAGCTGAAGCTCCTGGCCCCGCAGCTGGTGGCGCGGCTGAACGCGGAGCTGGGACAGGGCACGGTCCGGCTGATCAAGGTGCAGGGACCCGGCGGGCCCCCCAAGCGGTACGGGCCGTTGCGGGCCCCGGGCAGCACCGGACCCGGCGACACCTACGGCTGACCGGGTTCCGGCCCCCGGCCGGTTCCGCGACCGTACGGGTTCCGGCCAGCGGCGATGGCCCGCGCCCGGGCCGAGCACGGGCCGCGCACGGGCCGCGCAGCGGCCTCCGCAGGCGGCTCCGAGGGCCCCGCGGAGCCCCCTTCACCGGCCCGGCCGGAGCGCCCCGGCGGGGCCGGCGCGGGTGGCGTCCCTCACGGTAGTGGAAGGTTGACAGGCCGAAGCGCTGGACGCCCGCGTGAGCCTCTTTGAGCCCCTCCCCGAATATGGGGAGTCTCAGAGAGGAGGTTCAGGGCGGCACATGCGGACTCAGGCACCGGCAAACCCCCATTCGTGTCAGTGGTACCGGTAGACTGGAAGCAATCCCGCCCGATCCGCGGGAGACAGCACGACAACGCAGACAACGCAGATCGACGCGGCCGCTCCCGCCGGCGCACTTGCTGGTCCGGAGTACGGGCTGCGCTGTGCCAGAAAGGGCGCTTCGTGGCCGATTCCGGCGACTCCAACGAGAAGAATTACGACGCCAGTGCGATCCAGGTCCTCGAGGGCCTGGACGCCGTGCGCAAGCGGCCGGGTATGTACATCGGCTCCACCGGCGAGCGCGGCCTGCACCACCTGGTCCAGGAGGTCGTCGACAACTCGGTCGACGAGGCCATGGCCGGGCACGCGGACACGATCCACGTGACGATCCTCGCCGACGGCGGCGTGCGCGTGGTCGACAACGGCCGAGGCATCCCGGTCGGCATCGTCCCGTCCGAGGGCAAGCCGGCCGTCGAGGTCGTCCTGACCGTCCTGCACGCGGGCGGCAAGTTCGGCGGCGGCGGCTACGCCGTCTCCGGCGGTCTGCACGGCGTCGGCGTGTCCGTCGTGAACGCCCTGTCGACCAAGGTCGCGGTCGAGGTCAAGACGGACGGCTACCGCTGGACCCAGGACTACAAGCTCGGCGTGCCGACGGCGCCCCTGGCCAGGAACGAGGAGACCGACGAGCACGGCACGTCGGTGACGTTCTGGGCCGACGGCGACATCTTCGAGACCACCGAGTACTCCTTCGAGACGCTGTCGCGGCGCTTCCAGGAGATGGCCTTCCTCAACAAGGGCCTGACCCTGACGCTGACCGACGAGCGCGAGTCGGCGAAGGCCACGGCGGACGCCGACAACCCCGACGCGGACGCGCAGGAGCCCAAGGCCCGCACGGTCAAGTACCACTACGAGGGCGGCATCGTCGACTTCGTGAAGTACCTGAACTCGCGCAAGGGCGAGCTGATCCACCCGACCGTCATCGACGTCGAGTCCGAGGACAAGGAGCGGCTGCTCTCGGTCGAGATCGCGATGCAGTGGAACTCGCAGTACAGCGAGGGCGTGTACTCCTTCGCGAACACGATCCACACGCACGAGGGCGGCACCCACGAAGAGGGCTTCCGCGCGGCGCTGACCGGCCTGGTCAACCGCTACGCGCGCGACAAGAAGCTGCTCCGCGAGAAGGACGACAACCTCGCCGGCGAGGACATCCGCGAGGGTCTGACGGCGATCATCTCGGTCAAGCTGGGCGAGCCCCAGTTCGAGGGCCAGACGAAGACCAAGCTGGGCAACACGGAGGCCAAGACCTTCGTGCAGAAGGTCGTCCACGAGCACCTGAACGACTGGTTCGACCGCAACCCGGTCGAGGCCGCGGACATCGTCCGCAAGGCCATCCAGGCGGCCACGGCCCGTGTCGCGGCCCGCAAGGCCCGTGACCTGACCCGCCGCAAGGGCCTGCTGGAGAGCGCCTCGCTGCCGGGCAAGCTGTCCGACTGCCAGTCGAACGACCCGACCAAGTGCGAGATCTTCATCGTCGAGGGTGACTCCGCCGGCGGCTCCGCGAAGTCCGGCCGCAACCCGATGTACCAGGCCATCCTGCCCATCCGCGGCAAGATCCTGAACGTCGAGAAGGCCCGTATCGACAAGATCCTCCAGAACACCGAGGTCCAGGCGCTGATCAGCGCGTTCGGCACCGGTGTGCACGAGGACTTCGACATCGAGAAGCTCCGCTATCACAAGATCATCCTGATGGCGGACGCCGACGTCGACGGCCAGCACATCAACACCCTGCTGCTGACCTTCCTGTTCCGCTTCATGCGCCCGCTGGTCGAGGCCGGTCACGTGTACCTGTCCCGTCCGCCGCTCTACAAGATCAAGTGGGGCCGCGACGACTTCGAGTACGCGTACTCGGACCGCGAGCGCGACGCCCTGGTCGAGCTCGGCAAGCAGAACGGCAAGCGCATCAAGGAAGACTCGATCCAGCGCTTCAAGGGTCTGGGCGAGATGAACGCCGAGGAGCTGCGCGTCACCACCATGGACGTGGACCACCGCGTGCTCGGCCAGGTCACGCTGGACGACGCGGCGCAGGCCGACGACCTGTTCTCGGTGCTGATGGGTGAGGACGTCGAGGCGCGGCGCTCCTTCATCCAGCGCAACGCCAAGGACGTCCGCTTCCTCGACATCTGAGTCGGCCCGACGCTGACCGCCGCCTGAAAGGATTCCTGACCAGCAATGGCCGACGAAACCACCCCCACCGCAGACAACGCCGCGGAGGAGCAGCCCGTGCTGCGCATCGAGCCCGTCGGGCTCGAGACGGAGATGCAGCGCTCCTACCTCGACTACGCGATGTCCGTCATCGTCTCCCGCGCGCTGCCCGACGTACGCGACGGCCTCAAGCCCGTCCACCGTCGTGTGCTGTACGCGATGTACGACGGCGGCTACCGGCCCGAGAAGGGCTTCTACAAGTGCGCCCGCGTCGTCGGCGACGTCATGGGCACGTACCACCCGCACGGTGACAGCTCCATCTACGACGCCCTGGTCCGCCTGGCCCAGCCGTGGTCGATGCGCATGCCGCTGGTGGACTCCAACGGCAACTTCGGCTCCCCGGGCAACGACCCGGCGGCCGCCATGCGCTACACCGAGTGCAAGCTCATGCCGCTGGCCATGGAGATGCTCCGGGACATCGACGAGGAGACCGTCGACTTCCAGGACAACTACGACGGCCGCAACCAGGAGCCCACCGTCCTGCCGGCCCGGTTCCCGAACCTGCTGGTGAACGGTTCCGCCGGTATCGCCGTCGGTATGGCCACCAACATCCCGCCGCACAACCTGCGCGAGGTCGCGGCCGGCGCCCAGTGGGCGCTGGAGCACCCGGAGGCCTCGCACGAGGAGCTCCAGGACGCCCTCATCGAGCGCATCAAGGGCCCGGACTTCCCGACCGGCGCCCTCGTCGTGGGCCGCAAGGGCATCGAGGAGGCGTACCGGACCGGTCGCGGCTCCATCACGATGCGCGCGGTGGTCGAGGTCGAGGAGATCCAGAACCGCCAGTGCCTGGTGGTCACGGAGCTCCCGTACCAGACCAACCCGGACAACCTGGCGCAGAAGATTGCCGACCTGGTCAAGGACGGCAAGATCGGCGGCATCGCCGACGTCCGCGACGAGACCTCGTCCCGGACCGGTCAGCGCCTGGTGATCGTGCTCAAGCGCGACGCCGTCGCCAAGGTCGTGCTGAACAACCTCTACAAGCACACCGACCTGCAGACGAACTTCGGCGCGAACATGCTGGCGCTGGTGGACGGGGTGCCGCGCACCCTGTCGATCGACGCGTTCATCCGCCACTGGGTGCAGCACCAGATCGAGGTCATCGTCCGCCGTACGCGCTTCCGCCTGCGCAAGGCGGAGGAGCGGGCCCACATCCTGCGCGGCCTGCTCAAGGCGCTGGACGCCATCGACGAGGTCATCGCCCTCATCCGGCGCAGCAACACGGTCGAGATCGCGCGCGAGGGCCTGATGGGCCTCCTGGAGATCGACGAGATCCAGGCGAACGCGATCCTGGAGATGCAGCTGCGCCGCCTGGCGGCCCTGGAGCGCCAGAAGATCGTCGCCGAGCACGACGAGCTCCAGGCGAAGATCGACGAGTACAACGCGATCCTGGCCTCGCCGGAGAAGCAGCGCTCGATCGTCAGCGAGGAACTGGCCGCGCTCGTCGAGAAGTACGGCGACGACCGGCGCTCCAAGCTGGTGCCCTTCGACGGTGACATGTCCATCGAGGACCTGATCGCCGAAGAGGACATCGTCGTCACCATCACGCACGGCGGCTACGTCAAGCGCACCAAGACCGAGGACTACCGGTCGCAGAAGCGCGGCGGCAAGGGCGTGCGCGGTACGAAGCTGAAGCAGGACGACCTGGTCGACCACTTCTTCGTCTCCACCACGCACCACTGGCTGCTGTTCTTCACGAACAAGGGCCGCGTCTACCGGTCCAAGGCGTACGAGCTCCCGGACGCCGGCCGCGACGCGCGCGGCCAGCACGTGGCGAACCTGCTGGCCTTCCAGCCGGACGAGAAGATCGCCCAGGTGCTCGCGATCCGCGACTACGAGGCGGCGCCCTACCTGATCCTGGCCACCAAGGGCGGCCTGGTGAAGAAGACGGCGCTCAAGGACTACGACTCCCCGCGCTCGGGCGGCGTCATCGCGATCAACCTCCGGGAGACCGAGGACGGCGGCGACGACGAGCTGATCGGCGCCGAGCTGGTCTCCGCCGAGGACGACCTGCTGCTCATCAGCAAGAAGGCGCAGTCGATCCGCTTCACGGCGACCGACGAGGCGCTGCGTCCGATGGGCCGTGCCACTTCCGGTGTGAAGGGCATGAGCTTCCGCGAGGGTGACGAACTGCTGTCGATGAGCGTTGTCCGGCCGGGTACGTTCGTCTTCACGGCGACCGACGGCGGCTACGCGAAGCGGACGGCCGTGGACGAGTACCGCGTCCAGGGCCGTGGCGGTCTGGGCATCAAGGCGGCGAAGATCGTCGAGGACCGCGGTTCGCTGGTCGGCGCGTTGGTGGTCGACGAGTCGGATGAGATCCTCGCCATCACGCTCGGCGGTGGTGTGATCCGCACGCGCGTCAACGAAGTCAGGGAGACCGGCCGTGACACCATGGGCGTCCAGCTGATCAACCTGGGCAAGCGCGATGCCGTGGTCGGCATCGCTCGTAACGCCGAGGCCGGTCAGGAAGCTGACGAGGCCGACGAGATCGAGTCAGAGATCGAGGCCGCGGCGGCCGACGCACCGGCCGCCGGGGCGGCCGAGGGCACGGAGCCCTCGGTCGGGGAGCACGAGGAGTAAGTCGTGAGTGGAGCCACGGGCGCCGGACCGGCCAAGACTGGAGCGAACGGTGCCCGTGGCCCCGCCGCGGACTCCCAGGGGGGAACCGTGACGGACACCCGAGAACCGGAACCGAAGCCGGCGGCGCTGACCAAGGCGCAGCCGAAGGCGAAGGAGACGGCCGAGGACCAGGCCACCCAGGCCGCCAAGGACCAGACCGGCGCCAAGGACCGGACCGCCAAGGAGCAGGCCGCCAAGGACCAGCCCAAGGCGCCGGCCAAGGTGCCGGCCAAGGCGCCTGCCAAGGACCGGGCCGGGCAGCCCCAGAAGCCCCCGCAGGCCTACGCGGCGCCCACGGGCCCGGGTGCGCAGCGCGGGGCCGTCCCGGGGGTCCGTACGGTCCCCAGGACGCGCAAGGCGCGGCTGCGGGTGGCGAAGGCCGACCCGTGGTCCGTGATGAAGGTCAGCTTCCTGCTGTCGATCGCGCTGGGCCTGTGCACCGTCGTCGCGGCGGCGGTGCTGTGGATGGTCATGGACGCCATGGGCATCTTCTCGACCGTCGGCGGCACCATCAGCGAGGCGACCGGCTCGAACGAGGGCAACGGGTTCGACCTCCAGTCGTTCCTGTCGCTGCCGCGCGTGCTGATCTTCACCTCGGTGATCGCGGTGATCGACGTGGTGCTGATGACGGCGCTGGCGACGCTGGGTTCGTTCATCTACAACCTGTCGGCGGGCTTCGTGGGCGGCGTGGAGCTCACGCTCGCCGAGGACGAATGACCCGCTGACTGACCTGCGGGAAAGCCCCGCAGGAGCGGATTTGGGTTCCACTGCGTCTGTGCGCTAATCTTCAGGAGTCAGCGCGCAGGCGCGGAGGGGCTATAGCTCAGTTGGTTAGAGCGCATCCCTGATAAGGATGAGGCCACAGGTTCAAATCCTGTTAGCCCCACAGAGTCGAAGACCCCCAGGCCAAGGCCTGGGGGTCTTCTTCGTTGGGCCGTCCGGGGGAGTCCCAGGTAACCGATCGGTATCGGTCGGTGTGTATTGTTGGCGGCCAGAAGTCCCCAACGTCTACGAAAGACGAGGTCGCGCCGTGAAGAAGCTGCTCCTGGTCGCACTGGCCGCCATCGGCGGGCTCCTCGTGTACCGCCAGATCCAGGCGGACCGTGCCGAGCAGGACCTGTGGACGGAGGCAACCGACTCCGTGCCCTCTGGTTCCGGTGTGTGAGCCCCACGATTGATTCCATGAAGCCCCGGCTGCCGCTGCTGCCGGGGCTTCGTGCTGTTCCGGGGGCTGTCGTCGCCGAGAAGTTCGGTTACGCAAAGATTTGGCTTGCTGTAGCGAATTCGGGGTGGGTGTGATGGATCGGGTGCGCCGGAGGCGCCGGGCGCCGCTGGCCGGGGCGACGGCCCTGGGGCTGCTGGCCTGGCTGGCATGGCTCCCCGGGGCCGCCCACGCGGTGCCGGCGGCGGGGCCGTCGGCGGGTACGTCGGCAGGGAGTTCCGGGCCGGGTGGGGCCCTGCCGGCGTACCGGCCGGCGGACGGCGCCAAGCCGGTGCGGGGCACGGCCTCGACGGCGGACGCCCCGCTGCTGGAGGTCGGCACGCCCTACGAGGACACCCTCGCCCCGGGCGAGCGGGTCTACCGGCTCGGCCTCGACGACGCGTCCAGCGTGTACGTCTCCGCCGTGCTGCGGCCGCCCGCCGGTGCCAAGGTCGGCTACGGCGACGACCTGGAGGTCGAGGTCATGACCAGCGGCGGCCGGTCCTGCCCGTACAACCCCGGCCGGGCTTCCTTCGGCTACGACGCCGTCCCGCTCGGCACGGCGGGCCACCGGCGGCTGGAGGAGGACGGCGAGTGCCAGGCCGCCGGCACGTACTACGCGAAGGTCACCCGGACCGCGGGCAAGGACTCCGACCGGGCGGCCTGGCCGGTGGAACTCCTCGTCATGCGCGAGCCGGCCCCGGCCGCCGGCACCGCCCCCACCGCCGCGCCCAGCGTCTGGCCCTCGGCCTCCCCGACGCTGCCGGGGACGGACCCGGTGGCCCGTACCGGAGGCACCGGTTTCAACGACGCCCGTGCCCTGGGCTCCGGGGTGTGGCGCGACGACCTGCGCCCCGGGCAGACCCGGTTCTACCGGGTGCCGCTGGACTGGGGGCAGCAACTGGGGATCGGCGCCGAGATCGCCAAGGCCCGGATGACGAAGGACTACGGCTCCGCCTCCAACGGGCTCACCGTGACGCTGTACAGCCCGTACCGGGCGCTCGTGGAGTCCAAGGACACCTCGTACGACGGGAAGCAGGCGGCGGTGACGCTGCCGAAGACCGCGCCGGTCGCCTACGAGAACCGTTTCTCCGACGCGACCGAGGTACGGCCGGTACGGCTCGCGGGCTGGTACTACGTCGCCGTCACCCTGGGCGGGAAGGTGGGGGAGTTCACCGAGGACGCGACGCCGGTGCCGCTCACGCTGCGGCTGGACGTGACCGGCGGCCCGGCCAAGGCCCCGGCGTACAAGGAGAGCCTGACCGCCGCCGGGTTCGGCGTCGGCCAGGCCGACCGCGCCGCCGCGAAGGAGGGGCTCACCGCCCCGGAGGCGGCGGCCGCGCGGGACGACGCCTCGGCGATGCGGGTCGTGGCCGGGGCCGGCTTCGGGACGGGCACGGTGCTGCTGCTCGTGCTCGGGGGCTGGATCCTGCTGGCCCGGCGCGGGGGAGCCCGTACCTAGAGCTGTGTCAGGGCCCAGACGCCGACCGCGAAGCACAGCAGGGCCGCGGTGAGGATGCCGGCGGTGACCTTCGCCGGGGGCGGGGCGATCCCGCCGGACCGGGCCGCCCGGGGTGCCGGGGGTGCGGCCGGCACGGTGGCGGAGCCGGCCGGGGCGGACCCGGCGGTGGTGGCCGGCGGGGCCAGGTGGAAGCCGTTCGTCTCCGGGGCCGCGGAGGGCTCCGCGGGACCGTACGCGGCCGGCGGCGGCCCGAAACCCATCGGCGGTGCGGTGGCGGCGATTTCAGGCCCCTGGGGGCCGAAACCGGCCGGAAGCGGACCGAGTTGGTCGAACACCACCACCGGCTCCTCGCCGGAGGCGGCCGCGGGCAGCAACTGGGCGGCCTCTGCAAGGGCCTTGCGCGCCCCTGTGGCGGTCCGGAACCGGCTGTCGGGGTCCGGGTGCAGGAGGTTCGAGATCACGCCCCACAGGGGCGCGGGGACGCCTTCAGGGGTGTCGGGGGTGCCGTGCGCCCCGAACTGCTCCACCAGCGCCTGCGCGTCGGGCTTGCGGCCCAGCAGGAGGTACAGGGCGACCAGGCCGACGGCGAAGAGGTCCGCGGGGAAGTCGGGCTCGGCGCCCGCCAGTTGTTCCGGGGCGAAGTAGCCCGGGGTGCCGACGACGAAGTCGGTCTCCGTGAGCCGGGGCTCGCCCTTGCGCATGGAGATCCCGAAGTCGGACAGCCGCAGGTGCGGCCGCCCGGTTCCGGTGGCCTCCATCAGGATGTTGGCCGGTTTGATGTCGCGGTGGACGACGCCCTCCGCGTGCACGGCCGCCAGCCCCGACAGGAGCTGGTCGAGCAGCGCGCACACGAAACGGGGCGGCAGCGGCCCGTAGTCCGCGATCACGTGGGCCAGGGAGCCGCCGGCGACGAGGTCCATGGTGAACAGGACCTTGTCGTCGTCCGCCGCCCAGCTGGCGGGGGCCAGGACGTGCGGGTGGTCGATGCGCAGGGCCTGCTCGCGCACGAACCGCAGGAGCATGTGGGCGTCGCCCTGGAGGAGGACCTTCGCGGCGACGTACTTGCGGCGGCGCCGGTCCCAGGCCCGCCAGACGGCGCCCGCGCCGCCCCGCCCGATCGGATCGACCAGCTCGTAGCGGCCGGCGAAGACCTCACCCATGACTGTGCCCGTCCCCCGTCACCCGCGTGTGTCAGTTCTGGTGGGCCTCGTAGTGGGACACCGCCTCTGAGGTGCGGCCCGCCCCGTAGACCCGGAGGAACTCTGCCAGTTCGGGATGGGTGGGGGCGAGGGTGTCCGCCGCCTCGATGATGTCGCCAGCGGCGGCGACCGAGCGCAGCAGCGACTGGATCTCGCGGACGACGCGCTTGACGGTGGGGGCGCCGGAACCGGTGCTGGTCTGGCCGCTGTTGCTGAGGACGGAGCCGCCCTGGGTGTTCTTGATCTCGTCCATCCGGTCGGTGGCCTCGGCGGCGCTGACGCTGCCGTCGGCCACCTGGCCGGCGAGGTCCTGGAGGGCCTGGACCCGCTGGACCACGGCCGGGTTGCCGATCTTGGCGCGCTGCCCGCTCATCAGCTGGGACAGCATCGGCGCCGAAAGCCCGAGCACGGCAGCGAGGCGGGCCTGGTTGAGACCGAGGTCATCTATGAGCCGCCGGAACAGCGCGCCGAGCGGCTCCCCGTACCAACTGCGCTGGAGTTCCCGGGCTCTGGCCGTGGCCTCCTGCTGTACTGCGTCCACTCTTCCTACTCCCCTTCGCTGGTGCGAACCTCGCGAGCATCTTACGGAGAGTGGTCGCGGGGCGGGAGTCCCTATCATTTTGCGGGATGCGGGGGTGCACCGGGTACTCTGTCCTGCGGAACGGACACTCCCTCCCGGGGGACGTCCGCGTCCAGTTGCTCGGGGCCTTAGCTCAGTTGGTAGAGCGCTGCCTTTGCAAGGCAGATGTCAGGAGTTCGAATCTCCTAGGCTCCACTTCGGAAAGACCCCCTGACCAGCGGAAACGCTGGGCAGGGGGTCTTTTTTCGTGCTGCGCGGGGCCGCTTTCAGCGGGTGCGCGGGGTGCGCAGGAGGGCGGCCGCGACGGCGGTGGCCGCCAGGAGGAGGCCGGCGCCGGTGGCGAAGGCCAGGTGGTAGCCGGAGGTGAGGGCCTCGGGCCGGGCGGTTCCGGCGGCCGTCAGGGTCTCGGTGCGCGAGGCGGCGAGGGTGGACAGGACGGCGACGCCGAGGGCCATGCCGATCTGCTGCGTGGTGTTGAAGAGGCCCGAGGCCAGGCCGGCGTCCCGCTCGTCGGCGCCCGACATCCCCAGGGTGGTGAGCGCGGGCAGGGCCAGGCCGAAGCCGGAGGCCAGCAGCATCACGGGCAGCAGGTCGGTGACGTAGTCGGCCCGCACCGGGAGGCGGGTGAGCAGGGCGAGGCCGGCGACCAGCAGGGCGAGGCCGGTGAGCAGGACGCGGCGCTCGCCGAAGCGGGCGATCAGCTTCGCCGCGCCGCCGAGGGAGATCCCGCCGATGGCCAGGGCGGCCGGCAGCATCGCGAGGCCGGTCTCCGCGGCTCCGTAGCCCTGGACCTGCTGGAGGTAGAGGGCCACCAGGACCTGGAAGGAGAACAGCGCGGCCACCATCAGCACCTGGACCAGGTTGGCGCCGGCCACGGTGCGCGAGCGGAGGACCCGAAGGGGCATCAGCGGGGTGCGGGCCCTGGCCTGGCGCAGGGCGAAGCCGGCGAGCAGGGCCAGGGAGAGCGCCCCGAGGCCGAGGGTGTGCGCGGAGGTCCAGCCGTGCTCCTCGACGCGTACGACGGCGTAGATCCCGGTCATCAGCCCGGCGGTGACGAGCACGGCGCCCGGTACGTCGGCGCCGGCGCGCAGTCCGAGCCCCCGGTCGGCGGGGAGCGCGGGCAGGGCGGCCAGCAGGGCGGCGATGCCGATGGGCAGGTTGATGAAGAAGATCCAGTGCCAGTCGAGGGCGTCGGTGAGGATCCCGCCGAGCACCTGCCCGAGGGAGGCCCCGGCCGCTCCGGTGAAGGAGAACACGGCGATGGCCCTGGCGCGTTCGCGGGTCCCGGGGAAGAGGGTGACGAGGATCCCGAGGCTGACGGCGGAGGCCATGGCGCTGCCCACGCCCTGGAGGAAGCGGGCGGCTATGAGCAGGGCGGGGGACCCGGCGAACCCGGCGAGCAGGGAGGCGGCCGTGAAGACGGCGGTGCCCGCGAGGAACATGCGCCTGCGGCCGATCAGGTCGCCGAGCCGGCCGGCGAGGAGCAGCAGGCTGCCGAAGGCGATCAGGTAGGCGTTGACGACCCAGCTGAGGCCGGCGGGGCTGAAGCCGAGGTCGTCCTGGATGGCCGGCATGGCCACGGTGACGATGCTGCCGTCGAGGACGGTCATCAGCATGCCCGTCGAGAGCACGGCGAGGGCGGTCCGGCGCGAGCGCGGGCCGCGGGCCGGAGCGGCCGCCCCGGCGGGGGATTCCTCAACTGCGGTGGTCATGGGTCTCTCCGGGCGTCGGCGGGCCATCGGTGGGCCTCGGCGGGCAACTGATACGACCGTAGCAGATGGTTTCGTTGCAGACTATTTTCTTCGGATCGAATTGTTAGGCTGGACCCATGACTGCGATGGGATCCCCCCGGACCGAGCCCGACCTGTCCTTCCTCCTGGACCGCACCAGCCACGTCCTGCGCACCCGGATGGCCGCGGCCCTCGGCGAGATCGGGCTGACCGCCCGCATGCACTGCGTCCTCGTCCACGCGCAGGAGGAAGAGCGCACGCAGGCGCAGCTCGCCGAGATCGGCGACATGGACAAGACGACGATGGTCGTCACCGTCGACGCCCTGGAGAAGGCCGGACTGGCCGAGCGCCGGCCCTCCACCAAGGACCGGCGGGCCCGCATCATCGCGGTCACCGAGAAGGGGGCCGCCGTCTCCGTGGAGAGCCGGCGGATCGTCGACGGGGTCCACGCCGAAGCCCTCGCCGGCCTCGCCGAGGAGGACCGCGCGTGTCTGCTGCGGGTCCTCGGACGGCTCGCGGAGGGGCCGCTGGCCGTGCCCGCCGAGACCTCCCGCCCGGCCCGGCGCGCCCGGCAGCAGTAGCCGCCGGGGTCCCCCGTACGGCCCAGTCACCCGGCCGTACGGCTGACGGTGGACGACAGTGGGGGGAGGCAATGAGGCCAGGGGGCAACAGCACGCCGGAGGCGCACGCGATGGGACTCTTCGATTTCCTGAAGTCGGACAAGAAGAAGGAACACGAGGCAGCGGAGAAGGCGAAGCGGGAGATGGAGCGGCAGGGTCCGAAGACGGGCTCCGACATGGGCTCCAAGTACGCGGACTCCTACGCGGACGCCGCCTCCGCCACCAAGGCGGCCGCCGAGCGGATGGCCGCCGCCGCTCCGCCCAAGGCGGCGGCCCCGCCGGTGGCCAAGCCCATGGCGCCCGCCTCGCCGAGCCCCACCTCGGCGGCCCACAAGGCCGTCCCGGTGTCGCCGAAGCAGGCGCCGAAGCCGGCGCCGGCCGCCAAGAAGCGCACGTACACCGTCAAGCCCGGCGACTCGCTCTCCGCGATCGCCCGCCGCGAGCTCGGCAACGAGGCCCGCTGGCGCGAGCTGTACGCCATGAACCGGGGCGTGGTCGGCTCCAACCCGGACCTCATCCGGCCGGGGATGGTGCTGACCCTGCCGAACTAGCGCACCGCACGCACGAGGGCCCGGATCCGCGGGTGGATCCGGGCCCTCGTGCACGCGGTGCGCGTCAGGCGTTCTTGCCGCCGTTCGACTCGCGCTCCTTCTCCGCCAGCTCGTCGTCGAAGGAGGCCGGAGCGGCGTCCTGCGCGGACAGCTCGGTGGCCGCCGGGGGCTCCACCAGCCAGTCCGGGTTCGACTGCTGGTCCCACCACTTCCACGCCGCGAAGGCGCCGCCCGCCAGGAGCCCGACCAGCGCGGCCCCCTTCACCCAGCGGCCGCACCGCGCCCTGCGCTCGTGCCGCCGCACCAGGCGGTGCACCTCCTTCGCCGACACCTGGCCGCGCAGCGCCGCGAGGGCCGCCGTCGAACGGGACGCGGCCTCCTCGGCCACCGGCCGGCTCGCCGCGAGGGCGCTCTCGAACCGGGGCGCCGTGTAGTCGGCCGCCTGGCGCGCGGCGAGGCGGGTCTGGTGGACGGCCTTCACCGCGGCCCGGTCCACGTTCGGGGGCACGTGCGTGCGCGCCGCCTGCATCGCCGGATGAAGGTGGTTGTCGTACGCCGCGCGCGCGTGCAGCTGGGCCTGGCAGGCCGCGTGGGAGACCTTGGGCGCCAGTTGCTTGTTCGCCTCGTGCGCGTAGTGCGCGGCCGCGTCCATGGCGGTCCCTGCGTACGGCGCCACCACTTCCGCTGCGTGCTTCACGGCGTCCCTGGCGTTCTCGGCGGCCAGGCGCACGCTGTCCTTGCGGGTCACGGGATCCTCCTCCTCGGTGGCGGACACAGTTCACCTTTCCACCCTTTGTCGGATCATGCCCCTCACAGCGCCGCGCGCGCATGCGCGACAGGGCATACGGGTGGAGGATTTCCGCGGCCTTCCGCCCTCCGTGCGAGGATCGGGGCCGACAGTGATGACTATGGAAGGCAGATCCGTGGCCGAGAAGCTCTACGCCACCCTGAAGACCAACCACGGCGACATCGAGATCGAGCTGCTGGAGAACTTCGCTCCGAAGACCGTCCGCAACTTCGTGGAGCTCGCCACGGGCAAGCGTGAGTGGACCCGTCCCACCGACGGCCAGAAGACCACGGCACCGCTCTACGACGGCACCGTCTTCCACCGCGTCATCAGCGGCTTCATGATCCAGGGCGGCGACCCGCTCGGGAACGGCACCGGCGGCCCCGGCTACCAGTTCGCCGACGAGTTCCACCCCGACCTGGCCTTCACCAAGCCCTACCTGCTCGCCATGGCCAACGCCGGCCCGGGCACGAACGGCTCGCAGTTCTTCATCACGGTCGCCCCCACGGCCTGGCTGACCCGCAAGCACAGCATCTTCGGCGAGGTCACCGACGCGGCCAGCCGCAAGGTCGTCGACGCCATCGCCTCCGGCCCCACCAACCCGCGCACCGAGCGGCCGCTGGACGACGTGATCATCCAGTCGGTCTCCGTCGAGCGGCGCTGACCTCAGGGACGGCGGGGCGGGAACCTTCGGGGCCCGCCCGTCCGTACTCGATGTGTACCGGAACGGCGGGGCGCGGGCCCCGTCACGCCGCCGATCGAGGGGACCGATGGACACCGACCGTCTGCCGGGCTGCTACCGCCACCCGGACCGCGACACGGGAATCAGCTGCACCCGCTGCGAGCGGCCCATCTGCCCCGAGTGCATGATCAGTGCCTCGGTGGGCTTCCAGTGCCCCGAGTGCGTCCGGGGCGGCTCCGGTACCGGGCACTCCGCCGCGGCCAACGCCCCGCGCACGGTCGCGGGCGGGCTGGTGACCGGCGACCCCCAGCTCGTCACCAAGATCCTCATCGGGATCAACGCCGCGGTGTTCCTCGCCGTCCTGGCGATGCCCGGCCTGGCCGTGAGCCTGGAGCTGCTCGGCCGGTACGTGGAGTACTACGGGGCGCCCTTGGAGGGGGTCGCCACCGGGCAGTACCACCGGCTGCTGACCTCGGTGTTCCTGCACGTCGAGTGGTGGCACATCTTCGGCAACATGCTCGCCCTGTGGGTGATCGGCGGTCCGCTGGAGGCGGCCCTCGGCCGTGTCCGCTACCTCGCGCTGTACCTGCTGTCGGGGCTGGGCGGCAGCGCCCTCGTCTACCTGCTGACCGCGCCGAACACCCCGACCCTCGGCGCCTCCGGCGCCGTCTGCGGCCTGCTCGGCGCCACGGTGGTCCTGGCCCGCCGGCTCCGCTACGAGATGCGGCCGGTACTGGTCACGCTCGGGCTGATGCTGCTGGTGACCTTCGTGCCCTTCGGCGGGCTGTCGGTGTCCTGGCAGGCGCACATCGGCGGCCTGGTGACCGGCGCGCTGGTGGCCCTCGGCCTGCTCGTGCCCGCCGCGGGCCGCAAGCGGGCGTTCGTCCAGACGGCGGCCTGCGCGGCGGTGTTCCTGCTGGCCGTCGCGGTGGTCGTCGTCCGGACGGCCGAACTCACCTGATCACACCGGCGTCAACTCTCCACAGAGTTATCCACAGATCTTCTGTCTTTTCCTCAGGTGTGGATGACGCTGTGGATAACTCATGGGGAGAGCTTGCGCCGCTCGGCTATCCGAGTAGGGTGCCGGCCACTACTTCCACTGGGTGGACACGCCGAAGCCGGCCGCGATGAAGCCGAAGCCCACCACGATGTTCCAGTTGCCCAGCGCCTCCACCGGCAGCCGGGTGTCGGTCACGTAGAAGACCACGATCCACGCGAGGCCGATGAGGAAGAAGGCCAGCATGACCGGGGCGACCCAGCTGCGGTTCGTCAGCCTGATCGCCTGCGCCTGCTTCGCCGGCGGCGGCGTGTAGTCGTCCTTCTTGCGGATACGTGACTTCGGCACGAGGGGCTCTCCTGTCGATGCGCTGGGGACCTTGCCTGCCCCGGGCGTCCGTTAGCGTAGTGGACCTCTGGCGTTGAAGGAGAAGGGTACGTTGAGCAATTCCGACGACTCCTCCACGGGTGGCCGCCGACGGGCCAGGCCCGTCCGGCTGCTGACGGCCGCCGTCTTCGCCCTCGCCGGTCTCATCTTCGTCACCAGCTTCAACACCTCCAAGGGTACGAACATCCGGACGGACGCCTCGCTGCTGAAGCTGTCCGACCTCATCCACGAGCGCAGCGCCAAGAACGCCGAGCTGGAGAAGACCGCCGCCGCCGCGCGCGACCAGGTGGACGCCCTCGCCGAGCGCGACAACGGCAGCACCAAGGCCGAGGAGGCCAAGCTCGCCGCCCTGCGCACCGCCTCCGGCACCGAGGAGCTCACCGGCCGGGGCCTGACGGTCACCCTCAACGACGCGCCGCCCAACGCCACCGCCCGCGTCCCCGGCGTCCCCGAACCGCAGCCCAACGACCTGGTGATCCACCAGCAGGACCTCCAGGCCGTGGTGAACGCGCTGTGGCTGGGCGGCGCCGAGGGCATCGAGGTCATGGGCCAGCGGCTGATCGCCACCAGCGCGGTGCGCTGCGTCGGCAACACGCTGATCCTCCAGGGCCGCGTGTACTCGCCCCCCTACAAGGTCTCCGCCGTCGGCGACCCGGCCGCGCTCCGCAAGGCGCTCAACGCCTCCCCCGCCATCCAGAACTACCTGCTGTACGTCAACGCGTACGGGCTCGGGTGGAAAGTGGAGGAGGAGAAGCGGCTGACACTGCCCGGCTACTCCGGCACAGTGGACCTCCACTATGCGAAGCCGCTGGAGTCCGCCGCGTCCTGACGTCGTACTGCGCCTGGTGGTACGGACGTTCAGCGAGGTGTGCCTGACCGCCGGGACGCTGATCGTCCTGTTCACGGCGTACGTACTGCTGTGGACCGGGGTCAAGGCCGACCGGGCCGCGGCGGCCGAGCGCGACCGGCTGCGCGACCGCTGGGCGGCGTCCGCCCCGGCGGCCGCCCCCGGCCCCGTCCCCTCCCCCGGCACCGCGCAGGAGCCCGCACGGCAGGATCCCGCGCCGGCGCCCTACGAGCCCGGGCGGGCCTTCGCCGAGCTGTACGTCCCCCGCTTCGGCAAGGACTGGAGCAGGCCCGTCCTGGAGGGCACGGACCCCGAACCGCTGAAGAAGGGCCTGGGCCACTACACCGGCTCGGCCCGCCCCGGCGGTGACGGCAACTTCGCGGTGGCCGGGCACCGGCGCACCTACGGAGACCCCTTCAAGGACATTCCCGAGCTGCGGCCCGGGGACACCGTGACCGTCCGGGACGCCACCGGCTGGTACACGTACACCGTCCGGGCCGCGCCGCTGCGCGTCCTGCCCACCGAGACCGGGGTGGTCGCGCCGGTGCCCCGCCGGTCCCCGTTCGCCACCCCCGGCAAGTACCTCACCCTCACCACCTGCGATCCCGAGTGGGGGCACAGCCACCGTCTGGCGGTCTGGGCGGAGCTCACCGGAACCCGGCCCGCCGGGAGCGGATGATTGCCCCGCTGACCCCCGCCGCGGGGCCCCGGGCCCTTAGGCTGTTGCGGTACCGCCCCCGCGGTACGAGCAACGAACGTGGACGACGAAGGAAACGGACGCAATGTACGGCTGGATCTGGCGGCATCTGCCGGGCAACGCGTGGGTGCGCGCGCTGATCTCCCTCGTACTGGTCCTGGCGGTGGTGTTCGTGCTGTTCCAGTACGTGTTCCCGTGGGCCGAGCCGCTCCTTCCGTTCAACGATGTGACGGTGGACGAGGGATCGGGAGCCACTCCGTGAGCGCGCGCATTCTGGTTGTCGACAACTACGACAGCTTTGTCTTCAATCTGGTCCAGTACCTCTACCAGCTCGGCGCCGAATGCGAGGTGCTGCGCAACGACGAGGTGGAGCTCGCGCACGCACAGGACGGCTTCGACGGCGTCCTGCTCTCGCCCGGCCCCGGCACCCCGGAAGAGGCGGGCGTCTGCGTCGACATGGTCCGGCACTGCGCCGACACCGGCGTACCGGTCTTCGGCGTCTGCCTCGGCATGCAGTCCATGGCGGTCGCCTACGGCGGCGTCGTCGACCGCGCCCCCGAGCTGCTGCACGGCAAGACCTCGCCCGTGGTCCACGAGGGGCTCGGCGTCTTCGCCGGACTGCCGTCGCCGTTCACCGCGACCCGCTACCACTCGCTCGCGGCCGAGCCGGCGACCCTGCCCGACGTGCTGGAGGTGACCGCGCGCACCGAGGACGGGATCATCATGGGCCTGCGGCACCGGGAGCACGACGTGGAGGGCGTCCAGTTCCACCCCGAGTCGGTGCTGACCGAGTGGGGCCACCGGATGCTCGCGAACTGGCTCGTGCGCTGCGGTGACGCCGGGGCCGTCGAGCGGTCGGTGGGGCTGGCCCCGGTGGTGGGCAAGGCCGTCGCGTGACGGCGGTCGCGCCGTCCGCGCCCAGCGAGGGCCGGGCCGCGCGGCGCAGGGCTGCGCAGGAGGCCGCGAAGCGCTCGCACGCGCGCTCCCGCCGGCGCGGCGGCAGCGGCCGGGGACGGCGGCGCGCCCGTCCGCGGGGCGGCGGGCCGGTGGTGGTGCTCAGCCGGGCCGTCGGCGAGCTGTTCATCACCACGGGCGTGGTGATGCTGCTCTTCGTCACCTACCAGCTCTGGTACACGAACGTCCTGGCGGAGCGGGCGGCCGACGGGGCCGCGGGATCGCTCCAGCAGACCTGGGAGCACCCGCCGGGGGCGGGCGCGCCGCCGCCCGTGGCCGCCTTCGAGCCCGGGCAGGGCTTCGCGATCCTGCACATCCCGAAGCTGGACCTGAAGGTGCCGGTGGCCGAGGGCATCAGCAAGGCGAAGGTCCTCGACAAGGGGATGGCCGGCCACTACGGCGAGGGGGCGCTGAAGACGGCGATGCCCTCCGACAAGCAGGGGAACTTCGCGGTCGCCGGACACCGCAACACCCACGGGGAACCGTTCCGCTACATCAACCGGCTGGTGCCGGGCGACGCGATCGTCGTCGAGACCCGGGACGCGTACTACACGTACCAGATGACCTCGTCGCTGCCGCAGACCTCGCCGGCGAACGTGGCGGTGATCAAGCCGGTGCCGGAGGGCTCGGGATTCACCGGGCCGGGCCGCTACATCACGCTGACGACCTGCACGCCGGAGTTCACCAGCACCTACCGGATGATCGTATGGGGCAGGATGACCGATGAACGCCCCCGAAACCAGGGCGCCCCGCCCGCGCTGACCAGCCCGTAAGGACGAACCCGCAGTGTCTCGTGCCCGCCGCCGTTCCGCACCGCCGCCCGCCGACCGCAGTGTGATCGCGGGGGCCCTGAGCCTGCTGGGCGAGCTCCTGATCACGGTGGGCCTGGTCCTGGGCCTGTTCGTGGCGTACTCGCTCTGGTGGACCAACGTCCTCGCCGACCGGCAGGCCTCGGCGCGCGGCGACGAGATCCGCCAGCGCTGGGGCAGCCCCTCGCCCTCGGCGAGCGGTCCGGTGCGGCCGGGCGCCCTGGACACCAAGGACGGGGTCGGCTTCCTGCACGTGCCTGCGATGAAGAACGGTGAGGTGCTGGTCAAGGAGGGCACCTCGCCGGACGTCCTGAACGACGGCGTGGCCGGGTACTACCTGGACCCGGTGAAGTCGGCGCTGCCCTG
The DNA here is from genome assembly GCF_056434525.1 of Streptomyces sp. NPDC044002. Classification (NCBI taxonomy): domain Bacteria; kingdom Bacillati; phylum Actinomycetota; class Actinomycetes; order Kitasatosporales; family Streptomycetaceae; genus Streptomyces; species Streptomyces sp. NPDC044002. The sequence goes on along the minus strand of NZ_JBWKEZ010000006.1, from coordinate 482 downwards.
GGACGACAAGGGCAACTTCGCGCTCGCCGCGCACCGCGACGGGCACGGGGCGAAGTTCCACAACATCGACAAGGTGAAGAACGGCGACGCGATCGTCTTCGAGACCAAGGACACCTGGTACGTCTACAAGGTCTTCGCCGAGCTGGCCCAGACCTCGAAGTACAACACGGACGTGATCAACCCGGTCCCGAAGCAGTCGGGCAAGACCGCCCCCGGCCGCTACATCACCCTGACGACCTGCACCCCGGTCTACACCTCGAAGTACCGCTACATCGTCTGGGGCGAGCTGGTGCGGACGGAGAAGGTGGATGACAAGCGGACCAAGCCGGCGGAGCTGCGCTGACGCCTGACTCCTCACGCCATGTTTCACGTGAAACGGGCCCGGGACGCCCCCCCGCCGGGGGGAGGGACACCGTTCCCTCTCCTTTTTTTTTCCCCTCGTCTCTCCCCCTCCCTATCATCCCACAAACCCCCCCCCCCTC